>JAEZJD010000290.1 GCA_023436425.1 Bacteroidota bacterium
TCATTATCCTGGCTCAAATATTTTTCCATTACAATAAATGAAAAGTCGCCGGCAATATTGTTTCTTTCCAGGCTTTCGTAGCGGCTTGTAATATTTACTTCTTTATTGGCAACAAGATCTTCAACCACCTTCCTGAACATAAGATTAATCCTCGGCTCGACGCGGAAACCCAGCCTAAACTCAACACGAATGATGTCATTAGGAATTATGTGGTCAACCTTGTATTCCATGGTGTACGGAACATCCAAAGTATCCACATGCACAAACCAATAAATGTCCGCCCGTTTAGGTTTTCTGTTCAGTATTGAGTAAATGATCTTGTGCTCAATTTCTTTCGGGTTGTCTGCACTTGTAAGGTAAACCAGGTGCGTTGCATATTTTGGTACAGATCTGTCGTTACTAAGCTCCTGAATTTTCGGAATGTAATGTTCCAGCCTCACAAATTCTATGTAACGGTTCTTAATCTTTCTCGCCCGGAACCAGCAGTACATTATTCCAAACATGAATCCGGCTATCAGCGTGGTGATGTAACCGCCATGTGTAAACTTCTGCAAAAGAGCAAACAAAAACGTGATCTCTACAATTGCGTAAAAAATCAGAAATATCCAGATGTAAAGCGGCTTTTTTCTTCTGAGGATCAGGAAATTTGAGAATAATATTGTCGTCATCAACATGGTGACAATAATCGCCAATCCATAGGCCGCTTCCATTCTTTCGGATGTTCTGAAATAAAGAACAACGAAAACACAACCGATAAACATCATCAGATTTATCGATGGAATGAATAACTGACCTCTTTCTTCAGACGGATAACGAATCCTGAATTTTGGCCACAAATTCAGACGCATGGCTTCGCTGATCAATGTAAAAGAACCGGAAACCATCGCCTGGCTTGCAATGATTGCAGCGGTGGTAGCAATAACAACTCCGGGGATAATAAACCAATGCGGCATCAGGTCGTAAAAAGCATTAATCCCAAATTGTTGTTTCACCTCAGCCGTTAAGGTGACGCCGATATGATCGTGCAATAAGGCGGCACCTTGCCCAAAGTAATTCAGCAGCAAACATGTCTTCACAAAAATCCAGGAGATCCGTATGTTTCCTTTTCCACAATGCCCCAGATCGCTGTACAATGCCTCCGCACCCGTAGTACATAGAAAAATTGCCCCTAAGAACCAAAGTGCATGCGGATAATTAGAAATAAACTGAATAGCGTACGTTGGGCTCAATGCCCGAAAAATGGTCAGGTCGTCAAATACGTGAACGGCGCCCAACACCGCGAGCATTGAAAACCAAATGAACATTATTGGGCCAAAGAGCCGGCCAATTGAAGCAGTACCAAACTGCTGCAAAAAGAAGAACAATACCAAAATGGTGAT
Source organism: Bacteroidota bacterium (assembly GCA_023436425.1). Lineage (GTDB taxonomy): Bacteria > Bacteroidota > Bacteroidia > Chitinophagales > Chitinophagaceae > Flavisolibacter. Next base: position 1,380 of record JAEZJD010000290.1, read on the forward strand.
CACTATGTACACCAGGTAGTGCTCTATTCCCGCAAATGCGGGCAACTTTTGCAAGCCTTCAACAGCTGAGGTAATGGAAATGGGCGGTGTGATAATGCCGTCCGCTAACAATGCAGCTCCGCCAACCATTGCCGGCAATACGAGCCACTTTTTCCGCCGGCGAACAAGGGCATACAGTGCAAAAGTGCCACCCTCACCTCTGTTATCCGCACGTAAAACGAGCCATACATACTTGAGTGTTGTTTGCAATGTTATCGTCCATATGATGCACGATAGACTTCCAATAATTAGTGCGGGTGTTATTGTTCGGCCATTTGTAATGGCGTTGAACACATAAAGAGGAGATGTGCCGATGTCCCCGTAAATAATGCCAAGAGCTACAAGAAGACCTGCTGCTGTTACTCTGTTTAACGGTATCCTCACGAGGTCATGTTTTTAAGAATTGTCAAAGGTATAGGTTAAAACAATTGTTAAAGATATTGAAGGGCGGCAATTCGTTGGCTACAATTAGTTGCGGAAAGCTGCTGTTTGGAAAAATTAAGGTAGTCTTAATCTCGCAGCAACTAATTTTAGTTTTTAAGCTACAAACATTTATGCGTCTTTACTTTTCTTTTCTGTTTCTGATATTCTCCTCCGCTACATTTGCCCAAAAGATTGTTTACTCCGAGGTAGATTTTGACGACACGCGCAGGATGACCTTTGAAATCATCGGCAAGGTCTCAGGCAATTTTCTCGTTTACAAAAATCTCAGAAACAGAAGCTTTGTTTCCATCTATGACAACAATATGGAACAAAAGGCAAGAGTAGAACAGGACTACATTCCAGACAGAGCTTTAAATGTTGATTTTTTTCCGTACAGCGATTTCTTTTACGTTGTTTATCAGTACCAAAAGCGCAATGTGGTTTATTGCGACGCGGCGAAAATAAATGGCGATGGTAAAATGGTTGGGAAAGTTATTACACTCGACACCACGCACATTGGCTTTGCTGGAAACAATAAAGTTTACTCAGCCATCAGCAGCGAAGACAAATCGAAGCTGATGATCTTCAAAATAAACTCCCGCAACAAGAGCAACTTTGCCATCACAACTCTTCTTTTTGACAATAATCTCGAGCTCAAAAAAAGATCGCGGTTCGATTTGCCAATGGAGGAATACCGCGAGTACTTAAACGACTTTAATGTGGATAATGATGGAGACTTTGTTTTTACAAAAGTTAATCGAAACGCAAATGAAACCATCAACAACACGGAACTTTTCTGGAAGGCTGCCGCGTCAGATTCGCTTATTTCTATCGATGCGCAGGACGACAAACTTTTTTTGGACGATCCGCATATCAAAATTGACAATTACAACAAACGATATTTTCTTTCATCGTTTTATTACACAAAAAAGCGCGGCAATATCGAAGGCTTCTACTTTTATGTTTGGGATAAGACTTCTCGTGCACCCAGCATGCAAAATTCAGTGGCACTAGGTGATGAATTGAGAAAGGAAGCAAAGAGTAATGATGCAAATACAAAGACAGCCTTCAATGATTACTTTATCCGCGACGTTATCATAAAAAAAGATGGTGGCTTTCTCATTAACACAGAATCGTATTACACCACCTCGCGGTTCAACTCCTGGGATCGGTTAAATTATCTCTATGGCTATCCCATGCTTTCAAGTTTTGATTATTACTATCCATACTCACCGTACAACAGTTGGTATTGGCGGAACAGATATGACAATCAATCGCAGCGCCATCACGCGGAAAATATAACGATCCTATCATTTGATAGGAACGGATCACCGCAATGGAATGCAGTTGTTCACAAAGATCAATTCGATGATCAGTCGGATGAGCGTATTTCGTATCAAACAATGAACACTGGTGGACAGATTCACTACCTTTTTAATGTAGACGAAAAAAGGGCGCTACTGTTAAATGACTACACGCTTTCTCCCGGAGGTCAGATCAACCATAATCCAACATTGAAAAATTTAGACAGGGGTTATGAGTTCATGCCTAAGTACGGAAAGCAGGTAAGCAGCTATCAATTTATTGTTCCGTGTTACTTTAGAAATCTCATCTGCTTTGCAAAAATCGAATTTAATCAATAGCATTGCTGTGTGATTTCTCTTTTTAAAGACAGAACACCGGTTAATCTTCTATTTGTTTTCTTATTGAGTATTTTGGTAAAGGCTCCGCTTTTCCTTTACCCGCACGATGTTGTTGCTACCCAAAACGGCGGCGATCTTTACCATTTGTTTGTTCAGGGTATCCATTCTTTTACTAATCTCAAAATTCTGTTTTCGGTAGCGGCCTTTCTTCTGCTGGTAGTGCAGGCATTTATTATCAATTACATTGTAAATGAATACCGCCTACTGCCCAAGGCAACTTTCCTGCCTGCCATGGCTTATTTGCTAATCACTTCATTGCTGCCGGAGTGGAATTTCTTTTCGCCGGCGTTAGTTGCCAACACTTTTATCATCTGGAGTTTGTCACTGCTATTCAAACTATATAACGTGCAGGATAGTAAAGGAAAGATATTCAATATGGGATTGCTTATTGGCGTAAGCTCCTTCATTTACTTTCCGTCGGCAGCATTCTTGCTTTGTTTGTTGCTTGGCATTCTTATATTGAAGCCGTTTCGTTTTAACGAGATTATTTTGTTTTTCCTCGGACTGATCGCTCCTTATTATTTTTTTGCCGGCTATCTCTTTCTCACAGATCAGTTCACCAGAGAAAATTTGATTCCGAATTTTTCGGTAAATGTTCCGACTGTTAAAAGCAATATTTATCTCGCGATCACGACTTTTCTCATCGCAGTTCCATTTTTAACGGGCGGTTTTTTTGTTCAGGGACAACTGCACCGAATGCTTATTCAAGTCCGAAAAAACTGGAGTATTTTCTTACTTTATCTGATTCTCGCTTTTTTTATTCCCTTTATAAACAACTCAAGTACATTCAGCAATTGGATTCTTGTGGCAGTTCCATTTGCTGTTTTTCATGCTGCGGCATATTTCTATCCAAAAACAAACTGGTTTCCTGTTATTATTTTCTTGCTCACACTCAGCTTCATTCTTTTTCAACAATACGGTACTCCGTTGTGGCGGCAAGCTTCTAATTTTACAATATGAAATTCGGCGTAGTTGTATTTCCCGGTTCCAATTGTGACAGAGACATTCACGATGCATTATCGAACGACTTAAAACAAGAGTGTATAATGCTCTGGCATAAGGACGACGACCTTTCCGCTTTTTCGTACGAAGATTGTATCGTATTGCCCGGCGGCTTTTCTTACGGTGATTATTTAAGAACGGGAGCTATCGCCAGATTTAGCCCGATTATGAAAAGTGTAATTGAATTTGCAAAAAAGGGCGGAAACGTTTTGGGAGTTTGCAATGGCTTTCAAATTTTATGCGAGTCTCACCTGCTGCCTGGAGTTTTGCTGCGCAACCAGCACCAGCAGTTTATTTGCAGAAACGTGTACATTAAAGACAAAGAAGAAAACGTGTATAAAATCCCGGTTGCTCACGGCGAAGGGAGGTACTATGCTGACGAAAACACATTAAATAAATTAGAAAAAAATAGGCAAATTGTTTTTCGCTATTGTGATGAAGCTGGCAACGTAACAGAAGAGGCGAATCGCAATGGATCTTTAAGGAACATCGCCGGTATTTGCAACGAAGCTGGCAACGTAATCGGAATGATGCCGCACCCGGAGCGGGCTTGTTCTGCTGCCTTGGGAAACATTGACGGTAGAAAAATTTTTCGCTTATTGTTCAGCAAAATGAGTGTACCGAACCAATCAATTCTTCATTTATAGTTAACAGTTTAGCAGTACTTATCACACGACCTTTGCTTAGCAGAAATTATGAAAAAGCTAATATTTATTACTGTTGCAGTGTTATCAGCAGCGTCACTGTATGCGCAGCCACTTAACCCGGTGAACTGGAGTTTTTCCAGCAAGAAAGTAGGTGACGGAGTTTATGAAGTTCATCTCACTGCAAACATTCAGGCTGGCTGGCATCTTTATTCGCAGTCGCAGCCCGAAGACGCCATTGCTCAGCCAACATCTTTCTTGTTTACCAAACACCCGCTGCTGAACTTTGATGGAAAAGTGAAGGAAATCGGAAGGCTTGAAAAATACAAGGACGAGGAATTAGGCATTTCTGCAAACCAGTATAGCAACAAGGTAGTTTTTGTGCAGAAAGTGAAAATGAAGGGCAAAGCAAAAACAGCCGTAACAGGCAAACTGGAATTTCAAACTTGTGACGACAAGAAATGCTTACCTCCAAAAACGGTGAATTTTTCCATTAGCCTTATATAAAGTGGCTCTTACTTCTTTTGCAGACGAGTTCTTCTGAGCTCGTTTTTTTGCTATAGAGAGTTGGTCAATCGGCCAAAGTGCCGCTCAGATGCTTTAACAAGAAAAGAATTGATGCAGATGATTAATACTCATCCTCATTAAAAAGAAAATCTTCCTGGGAAGGATAGTCCGGCCAAATGTCTTCGATGCTTTCGTACACTTCGCCACCTTCATCTTCCAGCTCCTGCAGGTTCTCGATCACCTCTATCGGCGCACCTGAGCGAATGGAATAATCTATCAGTTCGTCTTTGGTAGCAGGCCAAGGCGCTTCTTCAAGATAAGATGCGAGTTCAAGGGTCCAAAACATCGTCGATAGTTTTTCAGGTTTGTGGTATCAATTCTATGCCAGAATTATAACCTGGTGCTTGCAAATTTTCGGCAAAAGTAGGTGTATTCACCAATTTACCAAATGCAACTTTTTTTTGAATACGATAGCCGTAAATTATTAAGATATTTGACGGGTAGCATAATGCTGACGGCAAAAAAAATATACAAGAGGTTCGGGGCAATAGAAGTTTTAAAAGGTGTTGACATTGCAGTTGAAAAAAGTGAGATCATCAGCATTGTGGGACCCTCCGGCTCAGGCAAATCCACCCTGCTTCATATACTTGGCACGCTCGATAAACCCGACATGGGTGAGGTTTTCCTAGAAGAAAAAAGAGTGAACGAATTACAGGGAAAAAAACTAGCTGCCTTCCGGAACAAGCACATTGGCTTCGTATTTCAATTCCATCATCTGCTACCTGAGTTTTCTGCATTGGAAAACGTTTGCATTCCCGGATGGCTAGCCGGTGGAAGCAAAACAGAAGTCAGAAAAAAGGCAGAGGAACTGCTCCAGTTGCTTGGCATTAGTCACCGGTTGGAAAATAAGCCCAATCAACTTTCAGGAGGAGAGCAACAACGTGTGGCTGTAGCAAGAGCGCTAATCAATCAACCCGATATAGTGTTTGCAGACGAGCCGACGGGCAACCTTGATACGGCAAATGCGAAAGAGCTTCACAATTTGTTTTTTGATCTCAGAAAACAATTTGATCAAACATTTCTCATCGTTACGCACAACGAAGAACTTGCTCAGCTCAGCGACAGAGTTCTGCATATGAAAGATGGAAAGATAGTTTGATGCACTTCTCTTTGGGGCTACACGACTCATTTCATTCAATCACCATTCATCTTGATCTCCACAAAACTTCTGATGCTCCCAACATTTTGCCTGCAAAACGAGCAAGCGTAAACAGGTAATCGCTAAGCCGGTTAAGGTACCGGATAACCGTTCCGTCAACATGTAGCTCATGCTGCTTCATAGCCACTGTCAATCTCTCCGCACGTCTGCAAACACATCGCGCAATATGAATTGACGAAACGGTAGAATTGCCGCCGGGCAGAATGAAGGATTTTAAAGCAGGCAAATCAGCAGTCATTTGATCAATTCTCGCTTCAAGAAAGCTGATGTCAGACTCCTCCAGTTGCGGCAGTTTCATTTTAATTTCTTTCGATGTATCAGTGGCGAGTTCCGATCCAATGGTGAACAACCGGTCCTGAATTTGGTAAAGTTCTGCCCTCAAACTTTCTTCGTTCAGCAAATCGCTAATCAATCCTATCCACGAGTTCAGCTCGTCCACTGTGCCATACGCATCAATTCGAACGTCACTCTTGGCCACTTTGGTTCCACCAATTAACGACGTGGTGCCGTTATCTCCCGTCTTTGTATAAATTTTTGTGGACATAAAAAAACAATAGCATTTCAGATGGATAATCAAGTTGCAACCCGGTGCGATTCAGCTGGCGAATGCTGTCTTCGTTCATCACTTTCAATGGTACCATCTTTTAATTTGATTGTGCGGCTTGCATATTTGGCAATGTCTTCTTCATGTGTCACCAGGATTATTGTGTTGCCCATGTTATGTATTCTGCCGAACAGTTCCATTATCTCCGCAGATGTTTTTGAATCAAGATTTCCGGTGGGCTCGTCTGCGAGTATAATCGAAGGATTATTAATCAAGGCTCTTGCAATGGCTACTCTCTGATTCTGTCCTCCACTTAATTCGTTAGGCTTATGCGTTTTTCTATCGAGAAGGTTTACTTTGTTTAATACTTCTTCTGCTTTCTCAGCTCGTTCTTTTTTTCCAATGCCGCCGTATACCAGCGGCAACGCCACGTTCTCCGCTGCCGAAAGCCTTGGCAACAAATTAAACTGCTGAAATACAAATCCGATTTTTTTATTTCTTACTTCAGCAAGATCATCGTTCTTCATTTGACTTACATCTTCACAATCCAAAAAATATTTTCCTGCTGTTGGGCGATCAAGGCATCCAAGAATATTCATCAGCGTACTTTTCCCGGAACCCGAAGGTCCCATCAATGCCACATATTCATTTTGAAAAACCTCGAGCGATACGCCCTTGAGCACCTCGATAACCTGCTGTTCTAACCGATAGTTCTTTATTATCGTGTCAAGTGAAATAATCGGCCGCATCAATCTTTCCTAATCATTTTTGGTACTTTGATGAACTGTCCATCATGCAGGGGAGCACCTTTGAGCGCATCTTCGCGGAGCAGCATCTCTTGGGGTTCATCGCCTCTAAGCGCAGAATGCTCTGTGCTCATGTGAAGCAGCGGCTCCACCGCTGTGGTATCAAGCTCCTTCAGCTTGTCAACGAAAGCAATCATTTTTTCCAAATCTTTTTTTATCTGCTCTCTTTCTTCAGCTTCGAATTCAAGCATTGCAAGTCTTGAAAGTTTATCGATCAATTCATCATTCACCTGCATGACACAAAGATACAATTTCGAACTGCAGCGATTCCGCGACTTGTACTCGTAAAACTACGAGTTCGGATGTTGCTGTTTTTACTGAAAATTAAAGTGGTATTCAGTAAAATAAATTTTATGTAAAGAATAATTTTGATGTTCACTTTTCAATTTGGAGAAGTGTCGAATCCCGTATCCTATTAAAGACCGCAACTAATCCTTATGAAAAAACTCTACCTGCTCTTTTTGTCTTTTTTAGGCATTAGTATTTACAGCAACATACATGCGCAGTGTGCACCTGATCCGACCATTCCTACAATCACGGTAGATTTATCTTCAAATCCTGATTCTGTTTGGATTCTCCCAAAAAATCATCCTTACACGCGAAACGGTGCTACGTGCACCGGGTCAAACTGCATCAGGTTTAATGTGAAGCTTCACCCTCTAACGAAAGAGATTGCCTTTAACGTACAAAACCCCGAACCGCAGGGTAGCGCTTATTACATGGTTAACTGCAGCAATCCAACATCAATTGGTGTTCCTCTTTGTGTAGCAGGTATGACAGAATTCTGTTTGAGTTATTGCAAGCCGGGTGGTGATGCACCGGATTATATTTTAAGAGCTACAAAAGGATTTGGTGCGTCAGATGATTTGCATCTACGGGAAAGTTGCAAAGGCCGAATGACCGTAGCGGGGCTGCAAAAGTCAACTATAACGTGGACATCTATTCCTACCAACGCTTACAACAGCTTTCTTACATCGACAATCGGTGCCGATACTGTTTATGTGACTCCGGGTCCAGGTGCGCCCGCTTACATCGACTACCAAGTGTGCGGCCTGGCGGTAGGTTGTGTTACTAGCACCGTTTGTGATACGGTGAGAGTGTATACTTATCCTGCTCTCAACGTAAACATCACTCCACCCGCTCCGGTATTGTGTGCAGGAGGAAATGCAACACTAACGCTAAATGCAATGGTGACGGGCGGGCGAACACCATACACTTACATGTGGACAGATGCCGGTGGCGTGACAACTACAAGCCAATCCTTAGACGTTAACGCTGGCGGCGTTTATTCGGTAACTGTTGATGATAATACTATTTGCGGCGCTGTGGTTCAGGCAAAAACAGTAGCCGTTTCACAACTTCCAAATATCACAAGCCTTGCTACAGGGACCGTCTGCAGTGCAGTGGCACAGGCTTATACCATAACTGCAGACGTGCCAGGAACAACTTTTTCCTGGAGCAGAAATGTAGTGGCAGGTATTTCTAACCCTGCTGCTAACAATCAAACAAGCACAATAATCACAGAAGCATTGGTGAACGCGACGAACGATCCAATACAAGTGCAATATATCATTACACCTAACGCAAACGGATGTGTAGGATCTACTTTTACTTATACTGTAACTGTAAATCCCGTTGCGGTAGTCACAAGCGCCGGAACGGGAATCGTCTGCAGTGGAAGCCCTCAATCTTATACGATTGCAAGTAATGTATCAGGAGCGACATTCACGTGGAGTCGCCCATTTGTGTCAGGCATTTCAAATGCCGTGGCATCTAATCAAACTTCAACCGCAATAAGTGAATCACTAATTAACACAACAGCATCGGCTGTAACAGTTACGTATCAAATCACTCCTGCTGCCAATGGCTGTTCCGGATCTTCATTCAACTATTCGGTCGGTGTGCTTCCGAGCCCTGTGGTAAATAGTGCTGCCACAGGTGTTGTCTGTGGTAACGTAAATCAGAACTATAACATAACAAGCGTGACTTCAGGCACTACATTCACCTGGAGCAGAGCAACGGTGACTGGCATTACAAATGCAGCGGTGAACAATCAGACTTCGAACCCGATAACTGAAAGCTTAACGAACACCACTTCAGCTCCTGTAACCGTTACTTACGTCATTACTCCTGTTGCCAATGGTTGCAGTGGGACGACCTTCACCTACACAGTCACAATAAACCCAATCGCAACCGTAAGCAGTGCGGGAAGTGGGGTTGTTTGTAGTGCAACAGCCCAAACCTATACGATAACGTCAGATGTTAGTGGAACCTCATTTACCTGGAGCAGAGCGGCAGTAAGCGGAATCTCTAATGCCGCAAATACACAAACATCGAATGTGATCACTGAGAGCCTGACGAACACAACCGCTTCGCCAATTACCGTCACTTACACGATTACACCGTCAGCAAATGGATGTACAGGCAGTTCTTCCACGTACTCTGTATTAGTAAATCCGTCTCCTGTCGTAAACAGTGCATCCGCAGGAACCGTGTGCAGCGGATCAGCACAGAATTATTCGATAACATCCAACGTTGCCGGAGCAACGTTCACTTGGAGCAGGGCAGCAGTAGGCGGTATAACAAATGCCGGTATAACTAACCAAAGTGGTACCGCGATTGACGAAACGTTGATTAACCAAACTAATTCTCCAATCAATGTTGTTTATATAATTACTCCCTCGGCGAATGGTTGCAATGGACCGGCATTTACCTACACTGTCACTGTTAAGCCAAAGCCGTTCGTAACAAGTCCGGCTACTGACGGAGTTTGCAACGGAACACCGTTGAATTACCTGATCACGAGTTTTGTAACAGGCACGTCGTACACTTGGAGCAGAGCGGCCGTATCAGGAATTTCCAATCCTGCGATTGTGGATCAGCCCGGATCGACAATAAACGAAACGCTTAATAATACAACAACAAATCCTGTTTCGACTGAATACATTATTACACCTACTGTAAACGGGTGCACAGGCAATACATTTACGTTAACCGCTATGGTTACACCAACGGTTTCAGTAACCAGCGCAGGCACCGCAACTATCTGTAACAACACTGCCCAGAATTACATCATTACGGCAAATGTGCCAACGGCTGTATTCACATGGAGCAGACCTGCGGTAGCCGGTATATCAAACGGACCTGTTTCTAATCAAACATCCCCATCTATTAATGAGACACTTGTAAATACCACTAATTCTCCAGTTGTTGTTTCGTATACGATCGTGCCTTCAGTTACCGGTTGCAATTCTGCGAGCTTCACTTATAAAGTGACGGTGAATCCAACTTCAACTATCACAAGTGCGGCATCAGGAACAATTTGTAACAACACTGCCCAGAATTATTCACTTGTGTCAAATGTTACAGGAGCAACCTTTCAATGGAGCAGGGCTGCAGTGCCGGGCATTTCAAATGCGGCTGTAGTTAACCAGACGTCAAATGGGATTACCGAAATTTTGGACAACACTACCTTCGGTCCTGTTTCAGTACCATACACCATTACACCGATCATTGACGGATGTTCAGGCCAAACTTTTACCTACACCGTAACGGTGCAACCGACGGTAAACATCAGCAGCGTTTCATCCGCAGTTGTTTGCAACAATGTACCACAGAACTACATTATAACGTCGGCGGTAGCAGGAGCAACTTACACATGGAGCAGGGCAGCAGTGCCTGGCATCTCCAATCCGGCAGCTGTTAATCAAACTGGTAATCCGATTACAGAATCATTGAATAATACTACAAATGGGCCAATAGTGGTTCCTTATACAATTGTGCCGTCGGTAACTGGCTGCGCTGGAGCCACATTTACGTACACGGTAACGGTAAATCCCGGGATTGCTGTTAGCAGCAGCGCTTCGGCAACTGTTTGTAATAATACACCTCAAAACTATTCCATTGCTTCTCCCGTAAGCGGAACAACGTTTACCTGGAGCAGAGCTGCCGTGGCTGGTATCTCTAACAGTGCTGTTTCCAATCAAAGTAGCACAACGATTACAGAGTCGTTGGACAACACAACAAATTCAATTATTGCAGTTCCTTATACGATTATTCCTTCTGCAAACGGCTGTGTCGGCAGCACATTTACTTACACAGTGTTCGTTGCTCCCACGCCCAAAATAAACAGTGCACCTGCATCTGATATCTGTAATAACGTTGTTTTAAATTATCAGATTACGAGTCTCGTCTCCGGCGCCAGTTTTACGTGGAGCAGACCTGCCATTTCTGGTATTTCGAATTTGGCTGTAACAAATCAACCTGGCTCCATCATCTCGGAGATGCTTGATAACACAACAACAAATGCGATTGATGTAACGTATTTCATAACGCCATCTGCTAATGGATGCAGTGGCACAACCTTCACTTACACGGTAACTGTAACTCCTACTGTCCTGGTTACCAGTGCATCGACAGGAGCTATTTGCAGCAACGAGGCACAGAACTATTCGCTTACAGCAAACGTACCGAATGCCACATTCATCTGGAGCAGAGCTGCTGTACCGGGGATTGTAAATCCTCCTGTGAATAATCAGGAGAACGATATTATTTCTGAAGTATTGACAAACAGCACAAACGCGCCAATTCAGGTGTCATATAACATCACACCTTCTGTAACTGGATGTGCTTCATCAAACTTCACGTACACTGTTACTGTAAATCCGACACCAACGATAAGCAGTGCTTCCAC
>JAEZJD010000291.1 GCA_023436425.1 Bacteroidota bacterium
ATGCGATGCGTCAATAACAAGTTGCGAAGCGTTGATCGCACGAACAGGAAGTGTTGTTCTCAGTTCTTCTCAGCAAGGGCGACTTTCTTCCGTTTATGCACCCGTCCACATCTGCATTGCATTTGCACACCAGTTGGTTTATGATGTGAAGGATGGACTTACACATGTTTCGAAGAAATACCTGAACAACATGCCCTCACTGATAACATTCGCTACAGGTCCCAGCAGAACTGCGGATATTGAAAAGACTTTGGTAGTGGGAGTACATGGTCCACGCGAAGTTTTTTGTTTTGTGCTGGACGATCAGAACTAACTAAAATGCAACTTCCGCCAAATAAAAAAGTTTTCTTTCTGTCAGACTTTCATCTGGGCGCACCCAATCACAAAGAGAGTATTGCAAGAGAAAAACAGATAGCAAAATTTTTTGACGAAATCAAAGATGAAGCAAGTACAATTTTCATTGTCGGCGACCTGTTTGATTTTTGGTACGAATACAAGCAAGTAGTTCCAAAAGGTTTTGTTCGCATTTTGGGAAAGCTCGCAGAACTTACTGATTCGGGTATTACGGTCCATTTCTTTGTTGGCAATCACGACATGTGGATGAAAAAATATTTTCAGGAAGAGCTGAACATACCTGTGTATTTTGAACCGAAGACTTTTGATTTTAATGGCAAAAGGTTTTTAATTGGTCACGGCGATGGACTGGGGCCGGGCGACCGAGGATATAAGATGCTCAAGAAAATATTTAGAAGTCCTTTGTGCCAGTTTCTCTTTGGATTGTTACCTCCTGTAGCAGGCATCGGAATAGCAAAATACTTCAGCCAAAAAAGCAGGGACGCAGAGAATGGATCTGTTGAAATTTTCAGGGGAGAAGAAAACGAGTGGTTGATCACATATTCGAAGCAAACACTTGCGCAACAACATTATGATTTTTTTGTCTTCGGTCATCGACACTTACCTATTGATTTTCGTCTTCAGAGTAACGGAAAAACAGCTCGCTACATTAACCTCGGTGAATGGATAAACTATGCAACGTATGCTGTTTTTGACGGCGAGCAGCTAACCTTGCAATCGTATTCAGGGCAAGAAGAAAAAATTTATAGAAACTGGTGAAACTGTTTTTCACGATATTGTTTGCTTCTCTCCTCCTTTCATCGAAAGCGCAGCAAAGCGATACTTCTGGGTTTGCTCTTATCAGGAGCTACCATGGAGATATTGTAGATGCTGTGGTGGATAACTTAGATAATTTGTATCTGATTTCCTCCAAAGGACAGCTAACGAAATTTGATGCAAGAGGCGATTCGATTTCCGTGTACAGCCAGTCTAAGAACTTAGGAAGACCGACTTCTATCGACGTGTCCAATCCATTAAAGGTCTTGCTTTTTTACAAAGATTTTTCTACCGTAGTAGTGGTGGACAGAATGCTTGCGCCCAGAGCTACTTTAAATTTGCGTAAATCCGCGGTACTTAATCCTTCAGCAGTGGGACTGGCGTACGATAACAACATTTGGGTTTTCGACGATTACGACAGCAAGTTGAAGAAACTCGATGAACGAGGCACCGTACAATTTCAGTCGAGTGACTTCCGAACGCTGTTTCAAAAAACTATTTCTCCCGCCAAAATCATCAGTGATGCTGGATTTGTATTTCTGGCAGATTCATCGCATGGCATTTTTGTGTTTGATAACTACGGAACCTACAAAAGAACCATCCCGCTGAAAAATTGGAGCAGCATCTCTTTTCATAACGGCACTATCATCAGAAGTGCAACGGATGAAATACTGGTTTATGATCCTATGAATTTCATCGATAAAATCACGAAAGTGCCTTCTTCCTTCCGCCCTTATCTGCGTTCTTTCATTACCAACAACTGGTTCGTCACCATCTCTGCTGACAGCGCTAGTATTTATCGTTTTCATTTGTGACATAGCAGCTAATTTAGCGTTCGACTAATGAACGATTTCCTAAACAAAGTTATTTGGAGCAATACTGTACAAGACTACCTATGGGCTTTAGCGGCCATTTTGCTCGTGCTGATGTTCAACAAAGCCATCTCGAAAGCCCTCGCATATTTTTCAGAGAAATTTTTCAAAAAACGCTGGCAATATTTTGACAAAAAAAAATTTACAGATCTCATCGTTTATCCACTTGGATTGTTCATGGTGATTACCGTCACCATCATCGCCTTTTACAGGTTGAACTTCCCACACCAGCTAGACATCCACGTGTACAAATACCCGCTTCGAAAAATAATACTTTCAATCGCCATTGCTATACAGATCGCTGCATTTGTTTGGGTTCTGATGCGCATAATCGATTTCGTTTCGGGGGTATTGCAGAGTCGTGCAAGCCTCACGGAGTCCAGGAATGAAGTGCAGTTAATCGTGTTTTTCAGAGACTTTATCAAAGTCGTTTTAGGCGTCATTGCTCTGATGCTGATTCTGCATCAGGCGTTTGGCTATAATGTAAGCAGTTTGCTCACGGGTTTAAGCATTGTGGGAGCCGCCATTGCACTTGCATTGCGCGAAAGCCTTGAAAACCTGATTGCATCGTTCGTAATTTTCTTCGATAAACCTTTTACGACAGGAGATTTTGTCCGGGTGCAAAACATCGGTGGAGTTATTGAAAAAATTGGTTTAAGAAGCACAAGAGTGCGCACGGTTGACAAAAGTTACGTAACCGTCCCAAACAAGCAAATGGTAGATTCTATTTTAGAAAATGTTTCCTTACGATCACAGTTGCGCAGCGAGATGAATTTGTATATGGAACTAAAAACTCCCGCTGACAAAATTGATCAACTGCTTACTGAAATAAGAGGGTTCTTAAGCACATTGCCAGAGGTGGAAGTAAAAAATATATTGTTAAACGACATCCGCTTGCAGGGTTTCCACCTTCTTATAGAATACTTCACGCCACAGATGGAGTGGCAGGCTTTTACTGCCATCAAACAGAAAATCAATTTTCACGTTCTTCAGACGATGGAAAAACTTCAGATAAAATTTGCTACGGAGGAGCGAACGGTTGTTTAGTTATTTTCCAGAGCTAACGATTTCACTCAATTCTTTCAACGGGTTTCCTGTCTTTCCATACTCTACCACTCTTCCAGCTTCTCTTCCATTTTTCATCACAATAAACGTGGGAACATTTGTAATGTTGAATGCTTCTGAAAGATGCTGAACAGTTTTCTTGCTGCGGTCAACGCCAAGAAGCGTTACACGATCTTCGGGAAAAGATGCAGCGTTGGTTAAAGAATAAAATTGAGGCAAGATTTGTTTTGTATCGTCACACCACGTGCCGCCAAAAACAATAATGTTGACAGAATCTTTATTGGCAGCAAACACCTGAACAATGTTCGTATCTGCAGTATAAGATTTTTGACCACTAGCAAACCAGGCAAAGGCAGTGTCGGTCGCAAGTTCCTGCTTTGAAATAAAACCTTTGATCACTTTACTTCCATTTGCATCGCGGCTGATTTCCTGTTGCGCAAATGCCGAAGAGAAGACGCAAGAGAAGAGAACAATGGCTGTGATTTGTTTCATAGATCAAATTAATTTATCAAAAATAAAATGGAACGATGTTCTGCCGATGTAGCTGCTGTTAAAGTGCTACAAATTTGCACGAAGCTCAAGAAGAAATGCTTTCAGTTTTTGTAATGATTGAATCATTTCATGCTTTTCACGGACGCGACGAGCCTTTTTTAGATACTCTTTTGCGCCTTCAATTGTAAATTTTCTCCTGCGCAAAAGGTCGTGGATGAGCTGTAGATTTTTAATATCTATCGGTTTAAAAAAACGATCGCCCTTTCTGTTTTTTCGTGGATCAATTATGTCAAACTCCTTTTCCCAATACCGCAATAAAGACGTTTTTACCTTAAACATTGACGCCACTTCGCCAATAGAGTAATATTGTTTCTGAAACAAAATTTCATCGTCCGGCACTTCAATGTTTTCCGTTTCTGCGTCTAAGTCTTTTATTTTTTTTCTACCACGTCTCCCTTTTCTTTGTGGCTGCATGGTATCTTCACCGGGTTTCGTTACGTTCCCCTCATCTGCAGCAGTCTCTTCTGCAGCTAAAAATTCTATTGTTATTTGGGTAAGCTCTTTGGGCATGCGGCAATATAAAATTAATCGATATTGCCATTGCGGAGATAAGATCGTGCGGTAAAAAAGGCCCGCCCTAAAAAGAGCCGGCCGTTGCTAACCTATGAAAAACACCAAATCAAATATAGAGTAAAAAATATTCGATTTAAAGATCGGTGCCCTTTTTGTTAGCACGGCCACTTCTTTTATTTTCAAGGCGCTCTTCGCGAAGTTCTTTTATGGTATTTACAAAATCCCGTTCAAGTAAAAACACATCGTTGCTTCTTTTTTCACCGATAATCGGTTTAAACTGATCTCTGTAACGGAGGCGCAGCTCAATTACTTTTTGTTGAAGTACCAGACGGTCACCTCTATAATCCTGATTTGTTTTTTTCAGATCGCGGAAGTAATTCATGAATACCGGCTGAAACCTTTCTGCTTCTGCTTTAGACAGTCCCAGCTTTCCCTGAATAAATTCCACCATCTTTTCTTTAATCAAACCCATTCCCGGTTGATCATCTTGTGCAAAAGACGCAGCGTGGGAAAAAAGGATAAAAGAAAATATGTATAATAGCTTTTTCATAATTAATCGATTACTGGTAACTCATCATCAGCTGTCGGTATGGCTTCTAAAAAGTTCTCCAGTTCACTTACAGGAACTGCTTTCAGTTCTTCTTTTAATTGTTCTTTTTGTGATTTGTTGTTTTCGGTAACTTGGGGCTTTCTCGGTATTTCCACGTTAGCAATAAAAGCATCCAGTTCTTTTTCGGTAACTTTTTTCAGGTCAGCAACCACAGGTTCCTTTTGCAAAGCTGCTGTTTGGCTGACGTTTTCTGTGTTGTTTGCCGTCAGTTCTGTCGTGTTATTAAACAAGTAATTATATCCGGAAAAAGCAATGATGCCTGTAATTGCCGCTGCCACTGCCATCTTCATCCACCGTCGCCCTATAGGCACAACCTTCGCGGAAGGTGTAGAAATTTTGTCTAGCACCCCATTTTCTACGCCGCCAAAATAGCCCACGGGAACATCATAAGGCATCTCTTTACCGATGGCATCCAAAACAAAAGATTGCTCATCCTCTGAAATAAGTGCCGGCAGAATATCAATATTTTCGTCAAAGTAAAATTGGGGTACGGAGTAAGGCATCTCCTTCGAAACGCCCGCCACTAACGGCGAAAGCTCTTGAAGCTCTTCCTGAATTTTAATCTTTTGGAGCACGGAAGCAGCCAAACCTTCAAAATAGCCGCTCGGAACGGCGTAAAGCGAAGGTACACCGACACTTAAAGTGCTGTTAAGTTGTTGTAACTCAGTTGATATTTCTTGGCGCTTGCTCATTTCGGGAGTTATGACGTGGCTGTATGCCCGAAGTTTAATGGTTTTTGATGTATTCCTCTATTTTTTTTACTGCGTGATGATAGCTAGCCTTCAAGGCGCCTTCGCTCGTATCGAGCACCCGGCTCATCTCTTCGTAGGGCATCTCGTCATAGTATCTTAACGTAAACACTAATTTTTGCTTTTCAGGTAGTTGTTGTATTGCTAACTGCAGTTTCCACTCCAGTTTTTGCGGATCAAAATGTTTATCTGCTTTGATTTTATTGCTTAAACCGGACTCAACATCACTGAGACTAACGGCCGATCGCTTTTTCTGCTGCTCGAGAAAGGTGAGGCTTTCATTTGTGGCAATCCGATAGAGCCAGGTGTACAGCTGCGATTCCTGCTTGAAATTTTCCAGTCCGTTCCAAACACGGATAAAGACGTTTTGAAGCACATCATTAGCATCGTCGTGGTCTACAACCATTCTCCTTATGTGCCAGTAAAGTCGTTCCTGATATTTTTTTATTATTGATGTAAAGGCACGTTCCTTTGTAGCGGGAACAGCAAATTCCCTTAGCAGCTCTGCATCCGATGCGTCTGTAACAGCCATCAGTGTTGAAAATTAGTGGGCAAAGTTAAGCTATCCCACTTTTTGCGGCGCTGTGGGTGCTGCGGCTTTTAACTACTCTTTCTGTTCATCACCTTTTCTGCAGCTTCTACAATGTGTTGTGCAGTTAGCCCATACTTCTGCAGCAGCTGATCTGGCGTGCCGCTTTCACCAAAGGTGTCGTTAGTGCCCACGTATTCAATGGGTATCGGAAAATGCCTTGCAGCGACCTGCCCGACCGCATCGCCCATTCCGCCAATAACGTTGTGCTCTTCAGCAGTGACGGCGCATTTGGTCTTCTTAATGGAATTTAAAACAGCTTCTACATCCATTGGCTTAATGGTATGAAGGTTAATTACTTCGACGCTGACACCTCGCTCTTGAAGCTGAATACCGGCTTGTATGGCTATCCAAACCAGGTGACCGCACGCAAAAATGCTGACATCAGTACCGTCGGAAAACTTTTGCGCCTTACCAATTTCAAATTTTTCGGCGGGATTAGTAAAGATCGGCCAGCTAGGTCTGCCAAAGCGTAAATACACCGGGCCTTTATGTTCGGCTACGGCAAGAGTTGCCGCTTTTGTTTGATTATAGTCACACGGCACAACTACCGTCATGCCCGGCAGCATTTTCATCATTCCAATGTCTTCTAAAATCTGGTGAGTAGCGCCATCCTCTCCCAGCGTCACGCCTGCATGCGATGCACATATTTTTACGTTTTTGCCGCTATAGGCGATGCTTTGACGAATTTGGTCGTAAACCCTGCCTGTAGAAAAGTTGGCAAAGGTTGCTGTAAAAGGAATTTTTCCGCCAATGGTTAACCCTGCCGCGATTCCCATCATGTTTGCTTCGGCAATGCCTACCTGAATAAACCGGTCTGGAAATTCTTTGCTGAATTGTGTCAGCTTTAACGAACCGCCAAGATCCGCGGTGAGCGCCACTACATTTGGATTGGTTTTCCCTAGCTCAGTCATTGCATCACCAAATCCGCTTCGCGTATCTTTTTTGCCTGTGGGCTGTATTTCTTTAAGCATGTTTTTATAAATTATCAATTCAGCTCTGAATTAAAGGATGCAAACAGCTTTTCATCATCCTTCAGTTTTAATTCCCACTTCCATGCGGTAGACATCATTTGTTCCAGATCGTATTTTGGATTCCATCCCAAAGATCTCCTTGCCTTGTCATTGTTAGCATAAATGGCAATAACGTCTCCCGCCCTTCTCGGGCCAATCTCGTAATTTAATTTTATACCGGTTACTCTTTCAAATGCATGAATAGCTTCCAGTACAGTGACACCGTTTCCGGTACCGAGATTAAACACTTCACAGCCGGTTTGATTGTACTGATGTTCTAAATATTTTATTGCCAACGTATGCGCATGAGCAATGTCGCACACATGAATAAAATCCCGAACACAACTGCCGTCACGTGTCGGATAATCATTCCCGTACACCTGCATTTTTGGTATTTTTCCAATGGCCGTTTGCGTAATCACCGGCACAAGATTCTGCGGTTTTCCAATCGGCAATTCTCCGATCAGTGTTGTGGGATGCGCCCCAACAGGATTGAAATAGCGAAGAAGTATTGTATTGATTCCGCTGCTTTTCTGAAATTCACCAAGAATTTGTTCTCCCATTTGTTTTGTGTAACCGTAGGGAGATTCAGCAGGCTTTGGTGGCGTTTCTTCAGTAACGAGCGGGTTGTCAGGGTTGCCGTACACTGTGCACGACGAGGAAAAAACAAACCAGGGAGTGTTGAATTCCTGCACACATTTAAGCAGATTAATTAAAGAGACAAGATTGTTTTCAAAATACATTAGCGGCTTTTCCACCGACTCTCCTACGGCTTTGTATGCAGCAAAGTGAATGATACCTTTTATATCCACATTTTCCTGAAAAATTGCAAAGGTGTCATCAAAATTGCACAGGTCTACTTTGTAGTTTTTTATCTGCTTTCCCGTTATTTTTTCTATACCGGTCAGCACTCCTGGATTTGACCGGGAGTTATCATCCACACTGATCACATCATATCCGTTTTCTATCAGGTCCACAATTGTGTGTGAACCGATGTAACCGCAACCACCTGTAACCAAAATCTTGGACATGAAAAAAATTGAACCGCAAAACTCGTAAATAATGCTATAGAAAAAGTCGCGCTACATAGAAAATTCCAGCTGCCAGCAATGCGCTGATCGGGATCGTGAGCAGCCATGCCCAAAGAAGGTTGATAGTCACCCCCCAGCGTACAGCAGAAAGGCGCTTAGTGGCTCCCACGCCCATAATGGCACCAGTGATTGTGTGTGTAGTACTCACCGGAATTTTCAAAGCTTCCGTTACAAACAACGTGATAGCGCCGGCTGTTTCTGCCGCAACACCTTCGAAAGGAGTAACTTTTGTAATGCGGGTACCCATTGTTTTTACAATCTTCCATCCACCGCTCATGGTGCCGAGACCAATAGCGGTATAACATGCCAGCGGCACCCATGTTGGCATCTGTTCAAACGTCTGAATGCTTCCATGTGCTATTAGCGCCGCGGTAATAATACCCATCACTTTCTGTGCATCGTTGCCGCCGTGGCCTATGCTGAAGGCTGCAGAGGATATGAGTTGTAATCTTTTGAACCAAACGTTTGACCTATGTGAGTTTAAGGTATTTAGCCAAAACGTAAACACTCCCATGATCAAAAGGATGAAGCAAAGCAAAATCCATTTAAAGTTGTGAGAATAAAATATTACCTGCGCAGTGTAGCTTTTGTAATGAGTAGCACCGGCGACCACATTCCTATCAAATTCCAAATGGGTATATAAAAACCACAGAACCCCCGCAATGATCAGAATAGACACCAGCCTCGGAAGAAAATCTTTTCGAAAGGAAAACAAAAACCAAAGCGACATTACGAAAGCGAAGAACATTCCCACCAGCGGAGCTATCAAAATGAAAGAAGCTGTTCTGATAACAACCTCGGAGTTCATGGCAGACCAGCCAGCTGAAGCGACACCAGCTCCTGCAAACCCACCGATGAGCGTGTGTGAGGAGGAAGAAGGGATGCCAAACCACCATGTCAATAAGTTCCATGCGATTGCTGCAATGAGTCCCGACAAAACAACGACCAGCATTAGATTTTTATCCACCACATCAGACTTCACTGTTTTTGAAACCGTGTCCGCAACGCCATGATCTTTAAAAATAAAAAAGGCAGCAAAATTGAAAATAGCTGCCCAAAGTACTGCCTGAAATGGGGTAAGCACCTTAGTGGACACAATGGTGGCTATTGAATTCGCCGCATCATGAAAGCCATTGATAAAATCGAATACTAAAGCCAGAACTATATTTACAATAACGAAAGCCATGGCGGTATCTATGAAGTTTATTGGAGAGCTTTGGTCTGCATCGCTGATCCCGATTCATTTACCATGCGTACTCCAAAGAACATATTATGCGTATTTAACTATAATTGATTCGATGACGTTAGCCGCATCCTCGCATTTATCAGTTGCCGTTTCCATCACCTGGTAAATTTCTCTTTTCTTGATCAATTCTTTTGCGTCGTTTTCCGTAGCAAACAACCGTTCGATACTCATATCAAATATATCGTCCGCTTCATTCTCAAGGCTGTTGATCTTAACAAGCGAATCTGTAATCATTCTCATATTTTTCATATCCCGCAGCTCTCCAATTGCAGTCCTCACTTCATTTGTACTTTGAACAATAATTTCCGCAAGCTTATGAATACCAATGTCGTTCGGGTTCACCCGGTAAAAATTAATTTTTTTAGCTGTTGCAAAAATGTAATCCGCCACATCATCCAGCGCGGAAGCAAGATAATGTATGTCTTCACGGTCGAACGGCGTAATAAAGTTTCGGCCGAGCTCAGTAAATAAAAGATGTGTTAGTTCGTCGTTCGCATGTTCTACATCTTCCATTTGACTGATTAGTGTTTGTCGTCTGTCGAAGTCGGACTCGGAAGTAACCTGCGCCAAAAGTTGTCCCATCAACTTTACGTTATCGGCACTTTTTTCAAACAATTCGTAAAACACTTTGTTTTTAGGAGCCAAAAATTTAGCGAAGATGTTCATAGCTTTTGTTTAAAAAGTTAGGCGAAGGTAATTTCAATTTATTCGGAGTTCATCACTGTGCGAGAAATAATAATGATTTAATATTGGCGCAGTACTTCTGACCATACTCTTGCAGATTCAAATGAAAAATCTTGCCATTTTTAGAACGGCGTTATTTTCAGGCTTGTTGCTCACTCAACTTTCTGCGCCAGCACAAAAATATTTAACAGCATACGATTCGAGTGTTTTCATACATGACACATTGCAGCCGCTGGCTAAAAGTTCATGAATCTTTCGCTCACTGGGTACATTCAACCCCAATTTCAAGTTGCGCAACAGCAAGGCGCCCAGAGCTACAATGGCGGCAATTTCGCCGAAAACACAAACAACAGATTCATGCTGCGCCGGGCACGAATCAAGGTTGATTATGTCATTCCCTCGAAGAAAAAACAACAGCCGCTTGCCTCATTTACATTGCAAATTGATGCGACAGAACGAGGGGTTTCAGCAAAGGATGTTTTTCTGCGTGTGTTTGAACCGAAGCATGGAGACTTCTCATTAACCCCAGGGTTGTTTGCCCGTCCGTTTGGTTTTGAAGTAAACTTGTCATCCGCTTACCGTGAAACGCCGGAACGCGGTCGCATGTCGCAGATTTTGATGCCATCAGAACGAGATCTCGGAGTGATGCTTTCGTTCGAACCTGCAAAGAAGCCGGTTGTCAAGTTTGATCTTGGCATGTTCAATGGACAGGGGCTTTCGGGCACAACAGATTTCGACAGCTATAAAGACTTGATTAGCAGATTAAGAATAAATCCTGTTGAGATTTCGAAGCAATTTTATCTCAGCGGAGGCATTTCGCTACTTGCAGGAGGATGGATGCAGGCCACGAAATATAGATATGAAGTTCTTTCTTCGAACAGTGTACAAATGTTTGTTGTTGATTCTTCAGAAAACAATCTTGGTGCGAAAGCTCCTCGCAAATATTACGGGGCAGACCTGCAAATTTCGTATCGCCACGGTTGGGGGAAAACAGAATTAAGAGGGGAATACTGGCGGGGTAAACAACCCGGAACAGCAACTTCTACCAACAATCCGGGAACACTTCCCCTAACACCAACATACCTTAGAAACTTCGACGGAGCATTTTTTTATTTGCTGCAAAACGTTGCAAATGAAAAGTGGGAAGCAGTTGTGAAGTACGACTGGTACGATCCCAATATTAAAGTTATGGAAGCAGACATCGGAGTGTCAGCCAGCAATCTAACTGCCGCGGACATTAGGTATTCGACGATGACCTTTGGAGTTAATCGTTACTTCAACGACAATCTTAAACTGCTTCTCTTTTACGACGTGGTTCGGAATGAATCGACTTTGCTGCCAGACTACACCGCCGATAAAAAAGACAATGTTTTGACATGCAGAATGCAAATACGATTCTAATTACTCAAAGAAGTATATTCTTTTAACACGCTGCGACACACCAGTCATGATTTCGTACGGTATTGTGCCTGCCCACTTTGCGAGTTGTTGCACAGGTAGGTTTTGACCGAAAACTATAACATCGTCTCCCTCCCGCACGCCAGGAATGTCGGTCACATCTATCATTGTCATATCCATGCAGACAGTGCCGATCACAGGAGCAAGCTTGCCTTTCACCAACATCTTTCCTACTCCATTGCTGAATCTTCTCGAAAATCCATCAGCATATCCGATGCGCACCGTTGCTATCATCGAATCTCTGTTTACCACGCCCCGCCGGTTGTAGCTAATTGATTCCCCTGCTCTAACATGTTTCAGTTGCGCGACGGTTGATCTGAGGGTCGCGACAGCTTGTAGATTCAACTTCTGCTCTTCGTCAGATTCAACTCCGTATAACCCAATACCCAGCCGAACCATGTCCATCTGCAAGTTCGGATGTCGCACAATTGCTGCGGAATTAGCAATATGTTTTAGATATTGATATGGGATGCAATTATCCAAAACCTTTACAGCTTTTTGAAACATTGAAAACTGCTGCATCGTAAACTGATCCTGGCCGGGATCTTCACTTGCTGCAAGGTGGCTAAAAACTGATTCAACTCTAAATGGAGACGATGCAATTTCGGCTGCAATCTGCTCCACTTCGTCAACTTTGAAACCGAGACGATTCATGCCGGTTTCTATTTCTAAATGTACGGGATAGTTCAGCAGACCTTCAGATTTCAGAAAGTTTGCGAAGCTGTGGAATAAATGGAACGAATAGATAACCGGCTGCAAGTTGTAGTCGACCAAGGCACGAAAGGTTGCCTCTTCGGCATTCATCACCATAATAGGAACAATAATTCCAGCTTTTATTAGTTCGACACCTTCATCCGCATACGCAACACCCAGATAGTCAACTTTATTAAACTGCAGCACTCCTGCTATTTCGGCACCGCCACTGCCATAAGAAAATGCTTTCACCATCGCCATTAGCCTGATGGACGGTTGCAGCAGCCGACGATATTCTTTTAAATTATCAGCAAGTGCATTGAGGTTAATCTCCAACACTGTCTGATGCACTCTCTTCTCAAACAGGTCTGCTATTCTTTCAAATTGGAACTTTCGTGCACCCTTGATTAAAATAATTTCATCGGTAAAAGTGGACGATCGGAAGCTGCTAATAAAGTTTTCTGTAGAAGCATAGTACTGAACATTTAATTCTTTGCCAGCACTTGCTACGATTGCATCTAAAAACCTCTCGCCAATTGCAATCAGCTTGGTCACCTTTGCCGATTTTAACATGGCAACTATTTCGAAGTAAAGTGACTGCTCCGGCTTGCCACTCTCAAAAAATTCAGAAAGAATAGCTGTTCGTTTACGACCTGAGCTTTGCTCCTGCAAGAAGTCCAATGCAATCTTCAACGATGTAGTGTCTGCACTGTAGCTGTCGTTTACGATCAGGCAGTTATTTATTCCTTGCCTGAGTTGCAGCCGCATATCCACAGAATGCAGCAGCGAGAATTTTTCCTGCAGACTTTTTCGATCAACATCTAAGAACAGCAGCACAGCCAAACAGGTGATTGCATTTTGAACAGATGCTTCGTCGCCGAAAGGAATTGTAATTGATATATTTTGATGCTTATAAACAGCAGTAATTTTCGTTTTACCCGCAACCGTGACGATTTCCTTCAAATGCAAGGTTGCATGTTCGCTTCTGCCAATGCTGAAGAAATTCTGCTGCAGATTGGTTTTCAGCAGGTCATAGTCACCAATTACCACGTCTGCACGTCTGAACAACTTCAGCTTTTCATCAAGCTTCTCTTCCTTGGACGCAAATCCCGCATCATGTGCTTCACCAATATTGGTCAGCACACCAATTGTGGGGTGAATAACTTCTTCAAGTCGCGCCATTTCTCCAACGGTTGAAATACCCGCTTCGAAAATGGCAAGATTGTGCTGATCGTTTAGCTGCCAAACACTCAAAGGCACTCCAATTTGCGAGTTAAAGCTTTTTGGACTGCGAACAATATTGTATTCATCCTGCAGCAATATATTCAACCACTCTTTGACAATTGTTTTGCCATTGCTGCCGGTGATACCAATAACGGGGATATCAAAATGAGTTCTATGAAAAGATGCCAGCGATTGCAACGCCTCCAAAGTATCCGGAACAAGAATGACGGTGCTTGCCGGCAGGTTCTGTACTGCAGATTCTCTGCAGACGATAAAATTCCTTATCGCTCTTTTGTAAGCATCCCTCAAAAAAGAATGTCCGTCATTGTTGCTGGTCACCAAGGCAAAAAACAGAATTTCATCATTCTGCTGAATTCGACGGCTGTCATAAGCAAGCACACTAATGCAATCGTTGTTATGCTGCGAAAGAAATTTACCCTGCACAACGGCACATATTTCACTCATCGTGTATCCCATCCTAATTCTCTTCTCTGGATTTGGCGTTAATAGAGTACGCAATAGATGCACCAAGGCAGATAACAATAACTATGAGAGATATATAAACGGGCACTTTGATATGGAATATTTCCACGAGCATTTTAAGTCCGATGAAAACCAGGACAGTTGCAATACCTTGTTGGAGATATTGAAATTTTGCAACAGCTCCTTTAAGTAGAAAGAAGAGTGCCCGCAGCCCCAGCACTGCAAAAATGTTAGACGTGTAAATTACCAGCGGCCTTTCAGATATGGCAAACACTGCAGGAATGCTATCCAGCGCAAAAACAATGTCTGTTGTGGCAAGCAATACCGTCACAACAAACATATTCGTCAGGTAAGTTTTACCATTCTTTTTCACTGTGAATTGCCCGCTCACATCTTTATGAAGTATTGGAAATAGCTTGTTGAGCATCCGGTATGCAATATTCTTCGACGGGTTGTACTCTTCTTCCTGCTTGACGACGAAAATCTTTATTCCGGTGTACACCAGGAACGCCCCAAAAATGTAAAGTATCCACCGAAACTCACTAACCAGCACCACACCAACAGTTATAAAAATTATTCTGAAAACAATTGCCAGTAAAATGCCAATCATTAATGCACGTGCGACATGGTCTTTGCGCACCCGATGATAGCTGAAAATGAGAATGAAAACGAATATGTTGTCAATGCTGAGGCTTTTTTCCATAAGATAAGCACTCAGATATTCCATGGCTGTTGTTTCACCTTCACGCCACCAAACGAAGGCACAGTAAGACAAACCGAGAGCCACCCAGAACAGCGATTGATAAAGCGCCTTTTTTATGGAAACCTCTCCGGATCGTTTACTGAACACGCCAAAATCAAAGATGATCGCAAGTATCAGAATAACACCGAAAACAACAAAATCAAATTGAATGGAATTCATCTATTTCCTGTCTGTTCATGTATGAATTGATAAAGATAAGCAGAGCAAAAGTTCCGTTACCTCGCAAACCTGTACCGGCGCAGTTGCTGATAAATGATACCTACCATAATGATTAAAACAACGGGCAAAGCAATGGTGATAAGTTGCCATGATGTCTTTTGCTCATCCACTTTTTTTGTGTCTAACAGTCGTAGCACGATCTCTTTGTTACGCGTTTGAATAATCGTTTGCTTACTTGTAAGGTACTCGAGACAATTCAACAGAAAATCACGGTTGGCAAATTGAAATTCAAAGTTGCTGCCAACAGTAAACAAGTTGACCCCCATCGGCAACGGACCTTGTTTTGGAGATACATCGTTTAGTACAATGTCACCATCTGCAACAACGATCATTGCAGTTTCTCTGCTTGTATTTTCTTTAAAGCCACCCGTCGGGCCCAGAGAATCCCTCTGGGCAGCACTGAGCCTGTTTTTAAAAAAAGAAGTAAAATTTCCTTCAAGAAGAACAGCAGCAGGAATATCTTTTCTATTGAACACTTGTGGATCCGGCTGATTACGGTTTTCGTTGGGACTAATCAATGCAGGTGTACTGATTGACCGCGAGTTGGATGAACTCTGAAGTAGAAAAGTCTTCCTGATTTCTGCTTTTTCAATTGTGTCAATCGAGTTCACATACCTGCCGGCTACAAGGCCCAGGCCTTTGTTGATGATGTGATTTTCTTTCGATTCGAAAAGCGGGTAATAATTCCAATGCAGAAACTCGTATTGTGGTTGTGTTTTGCTTCCGCCAACAGCGAAAGGAAGGAAATCACATTGCAGATCCATGATCAGATCAGGATTTATTCTCACCCCATAATTGAACAACAAATCAGCTATGTTGAGCCCTCGCTCATAAGCAATTAATTTCGATTTGAAACTAAGGCTATCCTGTTCTGCATGAAGATTATCAATAAACCACAACACATTACCGCCCCGCATAATGTACTGATCAATTTTCAACTTTTCCATGTCGGTAAATTGCTCTGTGGGTTTTACAATCAGCAACACGCTAATACCGTCAGGAATAGCTTTTTGAGAAGCTACGTTGTATAAACCAAAATGATAATTGCTGCTGATGGTTTGCTGAAGATCGAACACCTGTGCGTTCATCGGCTGTCCGTTTCCAACCGCGTACGCTACAGATGGACGTTGCGGATTCGTCATTTGATCCAGCACTTTTGCAAACTGGTATTCCATTAATGCTTCAGCATTATTCAGGTCTGCAATGGTTGGATATCTTTTGCTGCTTTGAAATAGCGGAACTAAAGATTGATAGCTGCCGTACTTTAAAACAGCATACGGAAAAATGATCTTGTTTTCTTCACCGGCTTTCAGCTGCACGTTCACATTAATTGGGCTTGCGCCGATCGATTGAAGAGAGTCTGCCCAAGTTTTTCCAGAACCTGCCTCTGAAAGTGGGTCGACAAATCTGTACCTGATTTTAGATGCGTTTGTCTCACGCAGATCAGCTAAAAACTCCTGCGATGCGGCACTCAATCGCCTGAACTCGGCTGGTAAATCACCTTTTAAAAAAACATCGATTGTGACGACGCTGTCAAGCTCACGCACTAAATCTTTTGTAGCCGGTGTTATGGAATAACGGTTGTCTGCTGTGAGATCGAAACGTGCATGAAAATATGCGGCTAAAATGTTCACCACAACGGCAGCGGCAAAAAACAAAAGCCACCAGGAGAGTTGGTTTTTTCTTCTCATCTTTTGTGTAGATTTTGTTTTGTGAGGAGAAGAAAAAAAACAATAACACTCAGGAAGTAAACCACGTCACGGGTATCGATAACTCCTCTGCTGATGCTCTGATAATGGAAGTTAATACCAATCATTTGTATGAAGTAGTCACTGCCGTTCTGAAAAACAGGCAACTGGCTAAGTGCATCAAACCCGAAGTAAAACAACACACATGCGACCACGGTGACAACAAAAGCAACAACTGAATTGGTGGTAAAACTGCTGACGCAAATACCTATTGCCACGAAAACTCCGGTTAGTAGCAACAGACCTGTATAGGATCCCGCGGCAGCCCCGGCATCGATGCCCGTTGTAGATGCCAAATGATTAACAACAAAATAATAAACAAGCGTAGGCAATAGCGCAATTGCAGCAACGAAAAATGAACCGAGAAACTTTCCTGTTACAATATCTCCTTTTCCGAGCGGTCGTGTTTGGAGTAATTCGAAAGTCCCGCTCTTAAATTCATCGGAAAAGCTGCGCATGGTGATAGCTGAAACGAGAAATAATAACAGCCATGGCGCGAAGGAAAAAAACTGTTCAAGTGTTGCGTATCCGCTTTCGAAAATATTATTCCGGAAAACGAATAGCACCAAACCATTTCCTAAAAGAAAAACAATTATTACGAGATAACCGGTGAGGCTGCTGAAGTATTGACGGAGTTCTTTTTTGCAGATAGCCCACATTGATGCAAAAAAAGAATTAAAAATGAAAAATTAAAAACGCGGTTGCCAAATAACTTCAAAATAAAATTCGCACTGAAGAAAAATCAGACTGCGAAGCTCTCGCCGCAGCCGCAAGTCCTGCTCGCATTTGGATTATTGAAATAAAATCCTTTTCCATTGAGTCCCTCGGAAAATTCAAGCGTTGTACCTATCAAATACAATAGGCTTTTCATATCGGTGACCAATTTCACACCATCATATTCAAACACCTGGTCTGAAGCCTTTAACTGATTATCAAAATCCAGGCGATAGCTTAAACCAGAACAGCCGCCGCCAACAACTCCCACACGCAAGAAGTAGGAAGAATCATTTTCATGTCCGTCATCTTTCAACAACTGAAGGATTCGCTCCTTTGCTTTTTCGCTTACGTAAATTCCGCTCTCTGTGGCTGTCATGTCGCTGATGATTTAAACCTTAAAATTACCTACGATTTTCGTACCTGTTACTCAATCTCATTGAAATTAACGCCTTGTTTATACATCTGCCACACAGGATTCGATTCCCTCAGCTCGTGTATTTTCATCTTTAGCCTCTCTACTGCAAAGTTTATTTCTTCTTCTGTTGTAAATCTCCCGAGGCTGAATCGCAGCGATCCATGTGCCATTTCATCGCTCAAGCCCATAGCTTTCAGAACGTAAGACGGTTCGATAGAAGCCGACGTGCACGCCGACCCGGAAGATATCGCTATGTCTTTTTTCAAGCCAGACATCAAAGCATCGCCGTCGATGTAATGAAAGCCGACGTTACAAACATTTGGAAGCCGGTGTTCCGTACTTCCATTCACAAAACTGTTTTCTATTTCGAGTAGTTCACGTTGCATCTTATTGCGCAAAAAAATAAGCCTCTCCGCATCGTTCACCATCTCCCGCATTGCGAGTTCGCATGCTTGGCCTAACCCGATTATGGAGGGCACGTTCAATGTTCCACTTCGGAATCCGCGTTCATGGCCGCCGCCATGTATTTGCGCTGCAATTGCCACACGTGGGTTTCGCCTGCGCACATACAATGCACCCATCCCTTTCGGACCATAAAACTTGTGGGCACTCATGGCAAGCAAATCAATACCGCTCGCCTGCACGTCCACAGGGACTTTTCCGACCGCCT
Organism: Bacteroidota bacterium; assembly: GCA_023436425.1. Taxonomy (GTDB): domain Bacteria; phylum Bacteroidota; class Bacteroidia; order Chitinophagales; family Chitinophagaceae; genus Flavisolibacter. The sequence continues at coordinate 18,485 of JAEZJD010000291.1, forward strand.
GTGTAGCATCTGAAAAAAAAAGAACTGAATGCTGTTTCGCTATGGCACCAATTTCTTTAACGGGCATGATCACGCCGGTTTCGTTATTGGCAAACATCACTGATATAAGTATGGTGCTGGGACGGACTGCCTGTTGCACCTGTTCAGCAGAAATCAGCCCATTTTTATCCACCGGCAAGTATGTGACTTCGGCGCCTTTTCTTTCAAGGTACTTGCAAGTGTCGAGAACAGCCTTATGCTCCACATTGGTGGTTATGATATGAGCACCTTTTGCACGATAGCTTTCAAACACACCTTTAATCGCAAGATTGGCTGCTTCGGTGGCTCCTGAAGTGAAAACAATTTCACGTGGTTCAGCGTTGATTAGTTGCGCCACTTGCTCGCGGGCTTTCTCCACTGCCGCTTCTGCCTGCCATCCATAGTAATGATGTCGGCTTGCTGCATTGCCAAAAGTTTCTGTGAAAAAAGGCATCATTGCATCCACCACTCGGGGATCACAAGGCGTAGTCGCGTTATAATCAAGATACACGGGCAACTTCATGTATCAAATTTACCTGCTAATTCGCAGGACTGGCCGTTTGAAAGGCAATGCTAATTTTACCTAAACAGAAAACATGTTAAAGGTTGAGCATATTGGTATTGCAGTTAAATCACTTACTGCCTCTATTCCACTTTTCGAAAAACTGCTGAACACCCCGTGCTACAAAGAGGAGTTGGTAGCTTCAGAAAATGTAAATACGGCTTTTTTTAAAACAGGAGAAACAAAATTTGAGTTGTTAGAGTCAACTGCGCAAGATGGAGTGATCGCCAAATTCGTTGAGAAAAAAGGTGAAGGCATTCACCACATAGCTTTTGACGTGGAAAATATTTATGAAGAAATGAGCCGATTGAAATCCCAGGGTTTTCTATTGTTAAATGATGAGCCAAAGCAGGGTGCCGACAATAAACTCGTTTGTTTTTTGCACCCGAAAAATACAAATGGAATATTAGTCGAACTTTGCCAATCCATCTGAGCATTTCTGCCGGCACAAATAGTTGAAAAATCCAATAGGCTATGGAGCTATTAAACAGGCGACACAAGTTTTACATACGTTCGTTTCTGAGGCACGACCTGAAAGCGAGCATCACCGTGTTTTTCGTTGCACTGCCGCTCTGCCTTGGTATTTCACTAGCATCGGGAACTCCTGTGTACACGGGATTAATTGCCGGAATAATCGGTGGTTTGGTCATTCCTATCATCAGCAGATCGGAACTGAGCGTAAGCGGACCGGCCGCAGGATTAACGGCCATTTGCGCCACCGCAATCACTGATTTAGGGAGTTTGCAGATTTTTTTTCTTGCTGTTGCTGTTGGCGGAGTTCTTCAGGCATTGCTCGGTATTTTACGACTCGGCGGCTTCACACAATTCATTCCTTCGGCAGTAATAAAAGGCATGTTGGCTGCCATTGGCATACTTCTTATTTCTAAACAAATCCCGTTACTTTTTGGCTACGATCAGCCTGATTTTTGGACGGGCGAATTGTTCAATATCATTCGTTTGAACAATGCTTTTACACACATGGGCAGCTTGTATAAGCATAGCTCACTGGCAGTTTCATTGATTTCAGTTTTGGCGCTGCTCCTGTTAATTATTTGGAAATCCGCTGTAGCCAAGAAGTTTGTTTATCTGCCCACTTCATTTGTTACAGTGCTGTTTGGAATTTTACTTGCATTTCTCTTTCAAAAATATTTTTCTGCCTCGCAGCTAAAGCCAACGCATTTTGTTCATATTCCGGACAACATCATCTCTCAATTGAAATGGCCTGAATTTGATGCAGTGTTCAGCAACAAAGACATCTGGAAAAATGGCGTTATCATTTGTTTTGTCGCCTCGCTGGAAACCTTGCTCAGTATTGCTGCTATTGACAAACTTGATCCGTACAACCGCATCACTCCGCAAAACCGGGAATTAATAGCGCAGGGAACAGGAAATTTCTTCAGCGGCATGCTTGGTGGTATTCCGATAACGGCGGTAATCGTTCGAAGTTCCGCCAACGCAGAGGCGGGAGGTAAAACAAGATTTTCTGCATTCACACACGGTATTTGGCTATTGATTGTTGTGCTATTTGCAACACGTGTCGTTAATATGATTCCGTATTGTGTATTGGCGGTTATTTTGATAAGAACCGGCTACAATCTTGCAAAACCAAAAATGATTTTTGGCGTTTTCAAACAGGGGCGGGAACAGTTCTTTCCGTTTATTGTCACCGTTGTTGCGATCTTATTTACCGATCTTCTGATTGGAGTTTTGATAGGCATTGCTTACAGCGTATATTTCCTCATAAAACACACTTTTCGGGCGGGCTACACGATGCAAGAAACGAGTGAAGGACATACCAAGCACGTAACGATAGAATTGGCGCTCAACGTCAGCTTTTTGAACAAACAAAGAATGCTTCAGATGCTCGACAAAATTCCTCCGTACTCTATCGTAGATATCAATGGATCTAAAAGTGTGTACATTGATCATGACATTTTAGAGATATTCCAGGATTTTAAATCGAAAGCTCATAACAAGCATATTCAGCTAAATCTTGTCGGTGTTCCGGAAGTGGAAACCATCGAACTTCATTAAACAAAACACCCCAGGTAGAAACCGGGGGTGATATCCTCAACGCCTAGAAAAATAAACTCACCGTTTTGATGAATCTATATGAATAATATTGTTAATGGAAAAATAGAAATCTTGTTTGAAGGGCATGTTTGGTACGGATGATTGCAGTTGTTTTTGTAACAGCAACAAATGTATTCTGCGACTATTTTTTTTGCAAGCAGAATTGCATTTTTATTTTCAAAAAAAATAACAGGTATGCAGAAAATGGGACGAAGTAAGTGGAAACAACTATTCAACGCCGGGTGAATCCGAGTTCACTATTCGCAGTTTCTCCACTGCTAATTGAGCAGCAATTTGCGATGCATCTTTTTTATTAAACGCTTTTCCCTGTGCAATAACTTTTCCGTTTATAACCGCCGCAACTGTAAACAAACGCCGACCATTCTCCAGTTTTTCGTCAATGGTTTCAAAGTCGAGTTGTTTACCATTTTTATTAGCCCAGCCGTACAATTTATTTTTTTGATTTATTTCCAACGTTTCGAGATCATCAACAAACATGTGCGGCATAATGATGCGCTGGTTAACCCATTTGGTGGTCTTTTTGTAACCTTTGTCGAGGTAAATGGCGCCGACGAGAGCCTCCAGTGTATTGCCAAAAATTTGGCTGGTTTTAAGCGATGAATCGCCCTTGTTATAAACCGTCACTTTCTTCAAACCCATCTTCACGGCAATATCATTCAATTGCTGACGGTTCACCATTTTGCTACGCATTTCGGTTAAAAAACCTTCTTCTTTGTAGGGATAGCGTTTGAACAAATAATCCGCGACCAGAGCGCTTAATATAGCGTCGCCGAGATACTCCAACCGTTCATTGTTTTGATCAATGTGATCTTTTACTGAGCGGTGAGTTAAAGAAGTTTTGTACAAAGAAATATTTCCGGGAGAGTAGCCAAGAATTCCCTTCAGTTGCTTTTTAAAGGTCGGCGTTGAGTGTTTTTTATAGAGTGACTTCCAAAAATCCACGTGAAATTTTCACAGGTAAGTTAATCAGAATATTTCTTAAAGATAACACAGGCGTTGTGTCCGCCAAAGCCGAAAGTGTTACTCAGGGCTGCGTTCACAGTGCGCTTCTGGGCTTCGTGAAATGTGAAGTTGATTTTTGGATCAAGTTCGGGATCGTCGGTGAAGTGATTGATGGTGGGTGGAACAACATCGTGTTGCACAGCAAAGATGCAAGCCATTGCTTCAATGACACCGGCAGCTCCCAGGCAGTGACCTGTCATTGATTTGGTGGAACTGATATTCAGATTATAGGTATGGTCGCCGAAAACATCTACAATGGCTTTCACTTCGGCAATGTCACCCAGGGGAGTGGATGTGCCATGTGTGTTGATGTAATCGATATCTGAAGGTTGCATACCTGCATCATCCAAGGCCTGGTGCATCACATTTTTTGCACCCATGCCTTCGGGATGAGGCGCGGTGATATGGTGAGCATCTGCTGTGGCGCCGGCGCCGGCTACTTCGCAATAAATTTTTGCTCCACGCCGTATTGCATGTTCCAATTCTTCAAACATCACAACACCGGCAGCTTCTCCCATTACAAAAC
>JAEZJD010000046.1 GCA_023436425.1 Bacteroidota bacterium
TTCAAGCGCCTTCTTTACCACCGGGTCGTAAGTGTTGTACACTTCATAGAAGCCCTGTGTTCGCCATTTTAGGCGGGCCAAATAAGCCTTTATTCTTTCTTCGATATTTCGTTTGTCGTTTTCAGGAATTTTCTGAAGATTGATGCTGTCCTTGCGGGCAAATTCTACCAATTTGTTCCATGCTTCTGCCGTGTTTTGATATTTGGCCGCGAATTCCGATGGGGTTTTATATTGCTGAAATTCACGCGGGTTTTGAATATAATACTGATAAACAAAATTGTTGAAGCGGCCGTCGAGGTAGAGCTTTGTAACGCTGCGTGTGTAGATGCTCGTATCGAGTGGCACGAACACGTCGGGCATAATACCACCGCCACCATAAACGATTCTACCGCCGCTGGTTTTGTAGCTTTTGTTTTTGGAAATATGAATCGAATCAGCGTTTATTAATTCGCCTCTTTGGTAGCGGTCGAGGATTTCTTCCATGTAAATTTTCTTTCCCTGGTCGTAGGGACGCTGAATGCTTCTCCCTGATGGCGTGTGATACCGTGCAACGCTTAGGCGTATAGCCGAACCATCATTCAATTCATATTGTTCCTGAACCAGACCTTTGCCAAACGTTCGCCGCCCCACAATCGTCGCTCGGTCCCAATCCTGCAATGCGCCTGCTACAATTTCACTTGCGCTTGCGGTCAATTCGTCCACAAGCACCACAAGATTGCCTTTTTCAAAAAGTCCATCTCTGCTTGAGCGGTATTCCTGCTTTTTTATGTTTGTGCCTTCTGTATATACAATCAATTTTTCATCGTCTAAAAATTGATCGGCGATGTCTACAGCCTGGTCAACGAAGCCACCGCCATTGCCACGAAGGTCCAGCATCAGCTTTTGCATACCTTGCTTTTGCAACGACTCGAGGGCCGCCATAAACTCGCGGTATGTTGTTTTGGAAAATTTATTCAGCTTGATGTAACCAATTTTTGCAGTGACCATGTAGGCTGCGTCCAATGCAGGCAATGGAATCTTACCTCTCGTTACATGTATATCTTGTAAAGCATTGTTGCGCCAGATAGTAAGTTTTACATCGCTTCCCGCTTTTCCCCGTATCATTTTTCGAATATCAGCACTTGGCAATGTTTTACTTACAATAAAAGAATCGTTCACACGAACAATTTTGTCGCCAATCCGCAAGCCTGCTTTATCACTGGGTCCGTTCGGAATAACATAAACAACATTCACGGTGTCTGAGAAAATATTGAACTCCACGCCGATGCCTTCAAAATTTCCGATCAGGTCTTCATTGGCTTCGCTTAGCTCTGCAGCGGGAATAAAAATGGAGTGCGGATCCAAATGATTGACAACATTGGTAATTGCGTCCTCCTGCAAGGAATCAACCACTATAGAATCGACATATTTATTTTTAATGAGGTCAAGAGCTTCCTGAAGGGCTGAAGTTTTGGTACGTGTGAAGAAATGATTCGAGCCGGTCTCCTGGTGCAGGCGAAAACCAAAAAACATTCCTGCAATCATGATTATAGCAAAGAGTAACGGTAGCCAAACCTGTAATTTTTTATTCATCCCCTTGTGCTGTTACTTTGTAAATTGGTCACAAAATAGCAGTTTTGAATTTTCCGATGGACGTTCTTTGTTTTTTTCAACATTACTTTAAGCAGGGATGGCTACTACACTAATTGCAGACAGTGGAGCTACAAAAGCAGAATGGTGTTTACTGACAGCAAACCGTAAAAAAACTTTTTTCACGCAAGGCATCAGCCCGTATTTTCTTAGCACGGAAGGCATTATTGATTTGCTTAAGCACGAACTCTTAAGTGAATTAAAAAATGCATCCGTTGATGTCGTGCACTTTTACGGTACCGGATGCGCCAATCCGGAAAATGCCAGGAGCGTAAAAAAGGCGTTATCTACCGTTTTTGCCGATGCTGATGTGCAAGTGCAAACAGACCTGATGGCAGCTGCACGAGCCGTGTGCGGGAACGAAAAAGGTATTGCATGCATTTTAGGCACAGGATCCAACTCATGTTTTTACAATGGAAAAAAGATAGTAAAAAACAGTCCCGGTTTGGGCTATGTGCTTGGAGACGAAGGAAGCGGTTCATACCTCGGCAAAAAAGTGATTCAGCATTATTTATACGACACGTTTGATGAAGACTTAAGAGCACGGTTCGATGCCACGTATGTTACAACACCGGTAGAAATTCTGGACAATGTGTACAAAAAGCCACTGCCAAACAGGTATTTGCCGGGGTTCACATTATTTCTTGCGGAGAACCGTGGGCATTACATGATTGAAAACATCATTGAAGATGGTCTAAACGATTTCTTTTTTCAGCATCTGCGGAAGTACAACGAGGTTTGGAAATACCCGGTAAATTTTGTGGGCAGCGTGGCAGCAGGTTTCATTGATGTTATTCGCGACCTTTGCAGCTCGTATGAATTTGAGTTTGGAAAAGTGTTGAAGAATCCGATGGAAGGTTTGGTACTGTTTCATAAGGAGTGAGCAAATAAGTAAATGGTAATAGGGAAAATTATAACGGCTAAACTGCCCTTCACGGGCTAAAGTGTAATGAACAATTTTGAAAAAATAACGGAGCAACCGAGTAAGTACCGGCATCTTGAGAAAATGTCGATCGGCGAAATTTTGGCGCACATTAATGATGAAGACAAGACTGTTCCGGAGGCTGTAGCTAAAGCCATTCCGCAAATAAAAAGATTGGTAGGTGCAGTAACAGATAAGATGCTTGCCGGAGGCAGACTTTTTTATATCGGGGCAGGAACCAGCGGCCGATTGGCGGTGGTGGATGCAAGTGAATGTCCTCCAACCTACGGAGTGCCGTATGGACTGGTGATTGCGGTAATTGCCGGCGGTGATGATGCCATAACCAAAGCAATAGAAAAAGCAGAAGATGATACAGAACAGGGGTGGAAAGATTTGAAACAGCACAACATCAATAAAAAAGATGTTGTGGTGGGTATAGCAGCCAGTGGCACCACGCCGTACGTCATAGGGGCTTTGAAAAACGCTCAAAAAAATGAGATTATCACTGGTTGTATTACAAACAATCCTGGTTCGCCGCTTACAGATGTTGCAGACTTCCCGATCGAAGTAGAAGTGGGTCCTGAATTTGTGACTGGAAGCACCCGCATGAAGAGCGGCACATCGCAAAAGCTAATCTTAAACATGATCTCCACAACGGTAATGATTCAATTAGGCAGGGTAGAAGATAACAAAATGGTGAACATGCAGCTCACCAATGAAAAACTTATCGATCGTGGCACGAAAATGATTATGGATAAATTAAGATTGGACGACTACAGTAAAGCAAAGGAATTGTTGTTGCAATTTGGAAGTGTAAAAAAAGCAGTAGATAGTTATTAATTAGCTCATTGGCTGATTTGACGATTAGCTGATGTGACAATTAGGTGGCATGCACGACATTGAACCATATTACAATTGGCGACACATTTATGTGAGCGAAGAAGATGAACGGTCTCCATTTTACAACCGGCAATACTCCGAGTTTGAATATTCTTCCACGGTTTACAACTATTATATTCACCCGCAATGGGATGATTTTGGCAGTCGAACACTTTACCTGAAAGTGCTGCAGGCGGATTACGACGAGCACTATGCGGTTCTTGAACTAATTGGAGAATGGAACGATGCTATCGAAAACGACATAATGGAGTTGAAGCGTGAAGTGGCTGAAAAGTTTATGGAAGAAGGAATTTACAAGTTCATTCTGATTACCGAAAATGTGCTCAACTTTCACAGCGGCGACAAAGATTATTATCAGGAATGGTTTGAAGAAGTAACAGACGAAAACGGATGGCTGGTAAGCCTAAACATGCCTGAAGCTACTCAGCATGATTTTAAAAAAGCCAAACTCAACCGGTATATCGAATTGATGGAACTAAACAACTGGAGAGTTTACAAACCTTTTCATTTATTCAAAAAGATTGATGAAGAGTTGACGCATCGCCTGGCAATATGAAGCACTGATTTTTGTCAGTATTTTTTGCGGATCGGCGCTTACCTTTGCGCATATTTTTTTAATCCTCTTCTTCGCGTATGACTTGGTCCCACTTCTTCACTTCTGCAGTAGGAAGAAAAATAGTAATGGCGCTTACAGGTTTTTTTCTCATTACTTTTTTGATTGTACACGTTGGTCTTAATGCTTGTATCTTTTACGATTTGCGCTGGCTCAATCCGAATGACAATGGTGAGATGTTCAATAAAGCAGCACATTTTATGGGCTCAACCATTGTAACGAGAATACTTGAAATCGTTTTGTTTCTTGGATTCTTGTTACACATTATTCAGGGCTATGCGGTGGAGGTGCAAAACAAAAGTAAACGCAAACAAGGTTACAAAATTTCACTTGGAAACAGAGGCAGCACATGGTACAGCAGGAGCATGGCGATTCTCGGAACATTGCTTTTTCTCTATCTTATAATGCATGTGGCGCAGTTTTGGGTGCCTTCCAGAATTACCAAAACGCTTGCGGAGGCTAACTACGACGGAGTGGAGATGCACAATTTGTACCTGCGTATGTACGAGACTTTTCAATCACCATTGATAGTTCTATTGTATCTGGTTGCGGTGCTTTCCCTGGCTTTTCATTTAATGCACGGATTTCACAGTGCGTTCCGATCAATTGGAGTGCACAATAGAAAATATTTAAATCTGCTGAAAGTCGTTGGTTATGGCTTCACCGTTATTGTGTGTGTGCTGTTTGCTTTGATGCCGATCAGCATGTATTTGCAATGGGTGAGTCCCAACAGTTGAACCTAAAATGAAGAATGCAAAACATTCACTCATTTACATCA
>JAEZJD010000170.1 GCA_023436425.1 Bacteroidota bacterium
ACCTTCACCTTTTGCTCAGTAGGGCGGTTGTTAGCTGCTGCGGCAGGAGCATTTGTTCCCGGAGCAGGTAACTTAATATTCAGCTTTTTTGCAAATAGTGGTAACAGATCATCAGCGGGAGGCGCGACAATCAACGCTTCTTTCGAATAAACATAGGTGTAACCATTTTCTTTGGCAACCTGGTTGATTGTATTCATTACTTTTTGGTAAACAGGTGCCAACAATTCCTGCTGTTTCCCCTGCATGTAGTTTTGAGAAATTGCCTGCCAGTTTTGAACCTGATACGCAATGGACTCTAAATCCTGACGGTATTGCCTTCTGGAACCTGCCGGAATTTTTGTGGTATCTGTTTTAGTTAACAGGCTGTCTTTGTAATTGTACTCCTGAATCAAAGTTTGAAATTCAGTATTCAAAGAATCCTGCTGAAACTTTTGTAGTGCAGTTTCAATCCCTTTTACTTCAGGCATGATAGATACCGCCTGATCAATGCTGATGTAGCCAACTTTTTGAGCCATTGCAGTTGCTGCGCCAAAAGTGAACAGTGCTGCTACGATGAGAAATTTAATTTTGTTCATTTAGTTTGAGTTATAGATATAAGATTGAGTTTTGGTATGCTGCGTTTGCTTCTGAAAAATTTTTTGCATTTATTTTTACTTCACCCCCAGCTCTTTTAAAACATCGTCGCTTTTTTCCAATTTAGGGTCGGCGAAGATAACAGTAATACCCTCACTTTTGTCTAAAATAAAGTCATAACCACGCTGCACCGCTAACTTTTGCACTACGTTATAAACTTTGTCCTGAATGGGTTTGATAAGATCCTGACGCTTTTTGAAGAGGTCACCTTCAAAGCCAAATCGCTGGCGCTGCATGTTGCGCAGGTTTCTTTCTTTTGTCAAAATTTGATCCTCTCTTTTCTTCCTTAAATCCGCCGTAAGCATTACCTGCTCGGCATCAAAATCCTTATACATCCTGTCCAGATCTTGTTGCATCGCATCAATTTCTTTTTGCCAGGTGGATGCTACATCATCCAGTTGCTTTTGTGCGGCTTTGTAGTCGGGCATTCTATCGAGAATGTACTTGGTATCAATAATGGCATACCGCTGCGCCTGCCCAGCCGCAGCCAGGAAAAAGGTAGCACTTAACAGGAAAATAATTTTTTTCATATAGAACTAAGATTTATAAGTATGTAGACGAATTTATCTGGCGAAATAGCTAATTGAAACAACCCACCTCGGATTTTTAACGAAATCTACAGCACGCACAAGCCTACGTTTCAGCTATGCAATTTATTCAGGTTCAAAACCAAGCATAAAGGTAAATCTGCTTGCATTCTTCAAACCGCCACCCGGCTGAATACGATCTAACCCGACACCATAATCGAAACCAAGTAAACCAAACATCGGCAGGAAGAAACGCATGCCCACGCCTACACTTCTGCGCAGGCGGAATGGATTATAATCTTTGAATGAAAACCAACCATTGGCTGCATCCATAAAGGTCAATGCATAAATGGTGCTTCCCGGATTGGTTACCAAAGGATAACGCAGTTCCAAAGAGTATTTATTGAAAATGGTAAAGAACCTGCTTGCACTTGTTTGATCCGGATTGTTAATGCTTGGATCAGAAACATCGAACACCGGATAGCCACGCAAAGCAATTACGTCGTAGCCCAAAAGTCCGTAGCTGTTTGTGATACCATCGCCGCCAACCTGAAAGCGCTCAAATGGAGAGAAATCCAATTTACGATTGTAGCGCCCCATGAACCCGTATTTCGCCGCAAGCTTTAGCACGAACTGACGGTTCTTGTCAGTGCCTCCTGGTTTGCCCAAAGGAACAAACCATTCAGCATTTAATCTCCACTTGTGATATTCCGGATTTCGATACGGATTAGCTGAATTTACCGAGCTGGAATTCAACAGCGAATATGGCGGAGTGAGCTGCACACTGGCAACAAAGTTCGATCCGCTTCTCGGAAAAGTAGGATCGTAAATCGACGAACGCTGAAGACCCACTTTGTAACTAATATTATCCGAAAGCCCTTTATCCAAACCCTGGAAGATCGGATAATTCATTAGGTCGTACCGGGTATAATTCAGCGACTGAACGAGGGTAAAAAAGTCATCCGGCCACTTCAGCTGCTTACCAAGAGATACAGAAATGCTGTTTGTTTTTAGAAAGTTGGTGTCAGATTTTGCCTGATCGAAACGGCCAGTCAAATAGTCGTAAGCATTGGAGAATTTGGAATGAGAAATGCCAATGGTAAGTGAGTTTCTTTTTTTGCCCCCAAGCCATGGCTCGGTAAAAGAGAAATTATAGGAGCTGTACGCCTTACCATTTGATTGATAACGCAGGCTAAGCTTTTGACCATCACCCATCGGCAACGGATCCCAGGCTTCTTTGCTAAAAAAGTTTTTCAGAGAAAAGTTGTTAAACGTGACACCCAACGTTCCGGTGAACCCAATGCCGCCACCCCAACCTGCAGAAAGTTCCAACTGGTCGGAAGACTTTTCTTCCAATTCCCAGGTTATGTCCACAGTTCCATCATCCTGATTAGGAACAACGTTAGGATTAATTTTTTCCTGATTGAAATAGTTTAAGGCAGCTAACTCTCTTTGTGATCTGATAAGATCTGAACGGCTGAAAAGATCGCCCGGCACGGTTCGCAACTCGCGACGAATGACATAATCTTTTGTTTTGTCGTTGCCCGTGATATTGATGTTTCTGATCCTTGCCTGCGGGCCTTCTACAATTCTGATTTCATAATCAATTGTATCGTTGTAAACTTTTGTTTCCACGGGATCAACACGGAAGAATAAATAGCCTTCGTCCATGTATAAACCGCTGATGTCGCCACCTTCGGGACTCAGTTGTTTGCCAAGACGTTTGTTCAGAAGATCGATATTGTACACATCGCCCTTGTGAATATTCAGGATAGCTGCGAGTAATGAATCCGGATATTTCGTGTTGCCCTTCCAACTGATATCTCCGAAATAGTATTTAGTTCCCTCCTTCACTTTCAAGTCAACCTGAAGATTCCCTTTCTTATTGTAGTACTGCGTATCAGCAATTATCTGGGCATCCCGAAAACCAAGTGAATTGTAATAGGTGAGAACTTTTTCTTTGTCTTCAGTATATTTTTTCGGATCAAACTTAGCGCTGCTGAAAAGTTTCAGGCGTACGTATGGATCCAGAAAATTACGTGTCGTGGTAGGATAAAGAAATCCCCAGTTACTCATGTACTCACTAAGACTCATGTTCGTATTCGTGCCGTAAGGACTTGGCGTGCTTTCCGGATGAAGGGTAATTTTGCTCATCTCCTTTGTACCCTTCATTTGCTTTTTCAACTGCAGGTCTGTGACACTTTCGTTGCCGAAATAGTTGATTTCATCGATCTTCACCTTGTTGCCCTTGTCTACATAAAAGATCAACGCATGTGCATTGGGCAAAGACGCGTCATTTGTTTCCTCGATACGCACCTGCACATTCATAAAACCCTTATCGGCGTAATATTTCTTAATGACATCTTCTGCATTACGTCTGGTGTTTTCGGTGATAATGTTTGACTTTGCCAAACCGATTTTTGTCGTCAGTTCTTCTGCCTCTGTTTTTCTTGGTCCAACAAATTTGAAACTTCCCAACCTCGGTCTTTCCTGCACGTTGATTTCCACATCAATGGAGTTATCGTGCACAGCGGTAATAAAAATCTGAACGTCGGAAAAAAGCTTTTGCTTCCAAAGGTTGTTAATGGCTTTTGAAAATGCATCGCCACCGGGAATCATGATTTTATCGCCCGGTTGAAGGGCAGCAATGGAAACCACAATGGCAGTATCGAGCGTAACCAAGCCGGTTACATGAATAGAGCGAATTGTGTATTCTTTCGGAACCTTCGAATTCTGCAGCGCCAACAGATCCGGATCAACAGATGTGACAGGGTTTTGTGCGAAAGAAAATGTTGACAACAATACCAGCGTTAAAAAACCAAGTCCTCGAATAAGTCGTTGCATGTTGAAAAATTCAGTCAGAAGGCGAAAAATTACTGCAGTTTGGGAAGCAAATTAAAAGTAAAAATCAAATGGCTTTGTTAAAGAAGAGAGAAGCGACTGTAAAGGGCTCAAGAGTTTTCAAGTTCGGAGGTTTAGCGCTTATCACCGTTGACATTTACTTTCCAGTAATTGGAATTTGCGCATGCGATTCCCCACTGCCGGGCAAATTTGATGGTGCTATCTGCTCACTTGTTTTCCCGAACCGGCGTTCCCGGTTTTGAAAATCAATAATGGCCTCATACAAATTTTCTTTTCTGAATTCCGGCCAGCGAACGGAAGTAAAATACAGCTCGGCGTAGGCAAGTTGGTAAAGCAGAAAGTTGCTGATACGAAATTCGCCACTGGTGCGAATCATCAGTTCAGGGTCAGGAAACTGTTTGGTGCACAGATAGCGCTTATAGACTTCGTGGTCAATGGCCTCCACATCCAGTACTCCATTTTTTACGTCTGTGGCAATTTTTTTCGTCGCTTCCAGAATTTCCCACCTGCCACTATAGCTTAATGCCATTACGAGATTCAGCCCATCGTTCACACTTGTGATCTCCAGAGCTTCGCAAAGCTCTTTTTGTGCATAGGCAGGCAACATCTTTATGTCTCCAATTACATGTAGCCGAATGTTGTTTTTATTAAGCGTTTCTACTTCTTTCCTGATCGTCTTTACCAGAAGATGCATTAGCCCGGAGACTTCATCCTGCGGTCGGTCCCAATTTTCGGTTGAAAAAGCATAAAGCGTGAGATACTCAATGCCCAATTCTGCACAGCCCTCCACGATGTTGCGAACACTTTCTACGCCCTGGTAGTGTCCAAACAATCTGTCTTTGCCCTTTTCTTTTGCCCAGCGACCATTTCCATCCATAATGATGGCTATGTGCTTCGGCAAAGCTGTTTTATCAATTGCGTCTTGCAATTCCATTTATCATGCAAAAGTATGCAAGCGCCGAAGCAGAAAAGAAGAAATATTCTGGCAGGTTAAAATGCAGTTGGGCATTTATAGGATTGCAGATTGAAGCTGATGTACAGTATAGCTGTCGTAAACTGATCTTTCGTTTGGCTGTTACCGCGTTGAGAACCTGGTTTCGGCGGAGTTGCCGATCTGTTTTGTAACTGAAATGCGGGACTACCCGGCGCAAAAATGGAAGGATTCGCATAAACAGTGCTTACATCATCGAGGTAATCGGTATTTGTAAACCGGTGAACTATTTCAAAACCTACATTTAGTTTTTCATTGAAGGAATACTTTGCGCCTACCCCAAACGGAATGGCAAAAGCCATTGTGCTGTACGGGGAAGACTGACCTTCCGTTGCTAACGGTCGCAAGTAGTATTTGTCAGAGGCGCCGGTCGTAGGGTTTATCAAAAACGCATACGGATCATAGTTAAACATACTCACGCCAAGCGTAACATACGGTGTAAAGGCAAAGTATGGGTCGCCGGGCATAAAGCGAAAAAAGTTGAAATCTCCGTGGAGCCCCACTTCCCACAGTTTTGTGTTAAAGCTTAAGTTTCTGTTCATCTTCACCGGATCGGATGTATATCGTGCATCTGAATAGCCAAGCTGTGTAAATGTGCCTGAAAGGCGCAGAGCAATGTAGTTGCCAAAGTTTTTTCTATAGAAAATAGTTCCGGCAAGTTTTGGTGCGTCTAAATGTGTTTGATCATTAAGATCGCCAAAGTAATGAGAAGCGCCCAGCCCAAACCCGAACTCACCTTCCTGAATAATTCCGTTTTGCGCCATCATTCGCAGTGGTAAGCAGAAAACCAAAGCAGCCAGAAATGTTTTCATATACACAAAATAAGAAGTGATTTTTTAGGAACGCAAAAAAGTGCAATTTGTTATATAATCAGTTTCGCTTGTCTAAGCCCCAGGACAACTTGTTAGTAAGCATTTGCAGGAAGTTGTTTTCATTCAGCCGCACAAGATTCAATTTAAAGTTTTCACGCCGCACAGCCAGCAACACGTTTTTATCTACCAACTCCCGTCGCGAGTCCAAAGCGCAAATAATTTCGTCGTGTCGGCTTTCAATTTCAAAAGAAACAATCACGTCATTTGGAATCACTATCGGTCGGACGTTTAAATTGTGCGGTGCAATGGGTGTAAGCACAAAGCTGGCAGCGTCCGGAAAAACAACGGGACCGGAGCAACTTAATGAATACCCGGTGGAACCGGTCGGTGTCGCAAGTATCAATCCATCAGCCCAATACGTATTCAGCAATTCACCGTTAATGTACGTATGAATTTTAATCATCGGCGACACATCCCTTTTGTGAATGGCAAATTCGTTTAAACCGTAGGGAGCATCTCCGAAAAGCGGAACGTTGGAATCAACATGAAGCAAGGTTCTTTTGTCTATAATGAACGCTCTTCTCGCCATTGCTTTAACAGCAGTTGCCATTTCATCGCGACCAATGCTGGCAAGAAAACCTAAACGGCCAAAGTTGATACCGGCAACGGGAATGTCTTTATCGCGAACTAAAGTGACGACATCAAGCAGGGTTCCGTCTCCGCCGAGGCTAATGAGAAATTCAATGTCATTTGATAACTGCTCATGATCGCAAAAAATCTCGCTTGAATCGGGCAGGGAGACATGGTGCTTTATTGCTTCAAAAAAAGGTTTGTAAATAACAGGAATAATTTTTTCCCGATCTAACTCGTCGAAGAATAGCTGCACATCTTTTTGCTGCGACGACTCCAGCACCCGGCTGTAAATAGCAACCTTCAAATTGAAAATTTTGGCTCAGTGGTTCAACTGCGGTTCAGCGATTTGCACGAAGAAATACAACTGCTAATACCGTTCACGCTGGTGTAAATATAATCCGTTTTGTCCTAACTGGTTGAAGCTCCATTCTAACTTCACCACCAAGTCAGTCAAGGCAACAATGTCTAAACCAAAGCCGCCGCTATAAAGCATTTTATTATTCAGATCATTGGCCGGTGTCACATTAGGATTGTGGACATAACCAACATTTGTAAACGCTTTTGCATAAACCTTCAGCGGTACCGGGTTAATAATTCGCAGCTTTTTTGTGATAGCAATATTGGGAACTTTGATGGCAGTATTAATTACGGGATGAACAAAAGCAAGTTTCGTGTAACCACCGGCAACACCATCGATTATGTAATCTTCATATCCCTGCAAAAACATGTCGCTTCTGCCAATAAAATCCTGTTGCGAAAACGGCTGCCGGAACGGAAGCTTTACCATTCCAGCAAGCTTTAGATTGAAAAAGCTTTTCCCCACAGGCTTAAACAAACTTGTTTTTGCTGAAAGCTGCCAAAGGTTCATTGTGGGAGTAAAACCGACTTTTGAAAAAGTAAAATCCCCGAGAACACCTTTGGTGGGATAAGGGATAAAATCTAAATCGGTGTAAGAAAGATTGTACCCTACAGTGACAAACCGTTGCAATGGAGCATTTGAAAAATTTCGATTGAGCTTGTACACAGTGTCGGCAATGCGATCGGTAAAGTAGCCAACTGAAAATGTGTGACGCGTTTTGATTGCCGGCCGGTAGGCAAGATCGAGAGTTGCACGCGAGAACGTTCTGATATATCCGGATGGATTTTTAAACGGGACCAGCTTGTTATTTTGCGTCACGTAATTGATCTCCCGGTTTTTACCATATGCGAGTGCAAGATTGGTGTACCACTTCAGATCCTTATCCAGATACAAACCGCTATAATCGAGAGACAACTGTTTGGTATATCCGTTCATTACATGAAGCTGTATGCGGTCGTTTCTTCCTGTAGCGTTATTTTGTGTGAAGCGTATTCCGTAGTTCAACTGATTGAGATCTCTGCCTTTTTCGTTCCACCACTTACCGAATTTTCCTTCCACCACTCGTACAAACGGCAACGGATACAAATACCATTTTTCTTCAACGTCAATTCTAACAAGAACGTCTTTGCCGGAAATGCTATTCAACGAAACGACAACTGAACGAAACAAGCCGGTGTTCATCAGGCGCTGTTGTGTTTCATAAAATTTTGATGTAATAAAATCGAGCGGATGGGCTTCGTCAACACCAAATGGCAACTCTCTTAAGATGATAGAGTTTTTTGTTCGCTCATTTCCATTAATCACTATATCTCTTATCGTGAACAAACTCCCCGTGTCCCGGATAAGCATTCCTTTATCAGTGGAGAAAATGATGGCAGCATCTGAAACTAAGTTCTGGGCGCACATTGTCGCCGGCAAACCGGCGGCACAAAACAGCACAAACACAACCATCCTGCCCATATTCAGAGACTTTGTTAGGGAAAGTAGTAAAAATTTGATACCGAAAACTCAGGCGGACGGGAAAAGTTACTGATATTAAATTCTCAAGTAATTCATAAGGTTGTCAAAGTTGTTGCGAAGCTCGTTTTCGTAAAGCTCCTCCCCGAAATAGTACTTCACATTGTAGTCGTAACGCTGAAAAGTGCTGATGATGTCGGATACTTCTAATTTATTTACTCTTATCGTAACCTGCATCGAACCCGTTTCAGCGTCGGTGTAAGTGTTCAGTTGGGTAATTTGCGCATCATTTGATTCTACAATCTTGCTTATCTCATTGAACGAATAATTGCGGCTATCGAGCTCCAAAACGATGAGTGCTCCCGGGTCGTTCAGGCTCATAAAGTCGGATGCGTTTCGCAACAAATCGTTGTAAGTAACAATGCCCAAAAGAAGTTTTTCTTCCACAACAGGTACCACGCTGAGCTTATTGACAACGGCGGTATGGATAGCTTTCAGAAAGTGATCATTCGCTTGAACTGAAGTGGATCCATCCGTTATCGCGAGATCTTTCAACATTGTTTCGTCGTCACTTTGCAGCAACTGTTCTTCGCTGATAATGCCGAGGTAACTGTTATCTTCCACCACCGGCAGATGAGCAACATGATAATCGTTCATCAACTGAAGCGCATGATAAACTTTATCTTCCTGATGTAGATAAGGAATAGAGTTCGATATTAGATCTCTTGTGAGCATAGGTGTTTGTAAGACAATATAGACCTAGCTAACTGTTGCAGGTTCACTCAACTTTTTTAAAAATTTCTCTAAAATCACGTTGAACTCCGCAGGTTGTTCCATCATTGGTGCATGCCCGCACTTATCTATAAAGTATAACTCGCTGTTAGGTATCAGTCGCTTGAACTCTTTTGCAACAAACGGCGGCGTAATCGTATCGTTCTCGCCCCAAATGAGAAGTGTTGGTTGTTTAATGCTGTTCAATTCTTCGCCCAGATTGTTGCGTATAGCGCTTTTTGCAAGAGCGATAATTTTTACAACTTTCAGTCTGTTGCGTGTGATTTCAAACACTTCATCCACCAATTCTTTCGTGGCAGTTTTAGGATCGTAAAAGGTAAGTTCAGTTTTTTTGCGGATGTATTCATAATCACCCCGGCGCGGGTAAGAATCTCCCATTCCATTTTCGAAAAGACCGGAACTGCCTGTTAGAATTAATGATTTTATTCTCTCCGGATGTTTTAATGTGTGCACGAGCGCCACGTGTCCGCCTAATGAATTTCCGAGCAGGTGCGCTTGTTTGATGTCCATAGTTTCCAAAAACCTGTGAACATATTTCGCAAGCCCTCCAACAGATGTGTGCAGTATATCAAGTTCGAACAGAGGAAGCATGGGAACAACAACGCGATTGCTGCGGCGGAAGTGCTCAATCAAATCTTTAAAGTTGCTCAATGCACCAAACAATCCATGAAGCAACACCAGTGGTGCGCCGCTGCCTTCGTCGATATATTTGAATTTACCCTCTTCCTTTAGCTCGTACTGCATCGAAAATGTTATTGTGCTAAAATAAATGTTTTACCCTAAAGCACCTATCTCACTAAACAAACAATTATGCCTGATGATAGTCAGAAATATTTTGAAAAAAATGCAGAAGCTCTGAAAATATTCCTTTCAGGAAAGGAAAAATGGAACCCAACACCAACATCATCTTCGGCGCGATCGGCTGAATAAATGGGTAAGCGAGGGAAGCTTGCGTTGCCGAAGGCTTCAGCAGATTTAACTGAACGGCGTAGAATAAAATAATACTGAAGATGAAAAAATAAATGAACATAAACAGTAAGAACCCGGCCTTGCGGTTTAACCATCCGAGCATAGCAAGCTTCACAGCGCCTTCGATCATTTTTGCTCCTATCCGAATTAAAAGTGCTACGGCAACAAACACTATTAGAAACGCGACAAATGGCAGCAAGCGACCGGAAATACTCGTGCTAGTGCCAAGATATTCGGCCACTACAGAAGAAAGCTTCAGTGCTGCTGCAAGTCCAATGACAAAACCGAGCAACGAAAAGATAGCTACAATAAATCCTTTACGAATGCCTTTGAAAAGAGCAAGCGCAAAAAACATTACAGCAATGACATCAATAAGCATACAGCGAGCGGTAGATCTTGGAACGCAGCAACAGACAAGTCGCTTGTGAAAGTTACCGCGACAGAAGTTCTTTTACAATGGAGGAAATTGTTTTTCCATCGGCGCGACCTGCGAACTTTTTTGTTGCAACTCCCATCACCTTACCCATGTCCGCTGACGACGAAGCACCTGTTTCAGATATTATTTGCTGCAACTCTGTTCGAAGTTCCTCTTCATTCATTTGTTTAGGAAGAAATTTTTCAATGACGTCAATTTCCTCCTGTTCCTTTGTTGCAAGATCGTCGCGGTTTTGTTCGCGGTAAATTGAAAGAGAATCTTTTCTCTGTTTTACCATTTTTTGCAAGAGGCTAAGTTCCTTCTCCGCAGAAATTTCACCGCCGGCACCAGGGTCCGTTTTTACCTTTATGATTTCGGCTTTGATGGCGCGTAATGAACGAAGGGCAGCTTCGTTCTTGCTTTTCATAGCTTCTTTCATCTCCGACATTATTTTAGTCTCGAGATTCATAAACATGTATTTATGTGAGCTTGTTTTCTTTTGATTGAGATTCAGAAAACTTGAGATAAAACTGTTTTGCAAACTCCTTCATATCATTGACCAGTTCTGTTTCTTTTGTAGCTCTGGCAAATGTATCTGCCATAGTCATGAGAGTCTGATAATAGAAATCTCCCATTTCGTCAATCATCATTTTTTGTGTCCAGAGATCAATCCGTAGCGCCGCTTTGTCTGCACCATCCCACAACGAAAGAATCATTGCCTTTGCCTGCTGCGGTTTGCCGCTTCCATCGGTCGCATCCCACATAATATTTTCAGGAACTTTGGATTCGTCAAGTTCTACATCAATTACAATACTCGATTTCGCCATTTATGTTGTTTGGCTGCGAAGGTAATTTATTAGTTAAATGCAAACGGGCCGCCGGCATCTACGCCTGAACGATTGTTTCTCAATTTTGTAAACCGATACTCAAATTTTTTTCGAATTCTTAAATCCGTTTTTCAGTAGCCATTGTACAACTTTATCGCGTTGGTCGCCCTGAATAATTATCTCACCATCTTTAGCCGAACCGCCTGTTCCGCAAAAGTTCTTTAATTTTTTTCCAAGGTCTTCCAGGTCTTCATCCTGTCCTACAAACCCTTTAATGAGGGTAACAGCTTTGCCCGCACGGTGCTTCGTCTCTAATTTCACTTTAAGCTTTTGCTGCTGTGGCGGCAGCGTGTCGGGCAGATTTTCATCTCCATGCTCAAAGTTGAAATTGGGATCGGTACTGTAAACAAATCCTCCTTTGTCCGGCTTATTTTTCTTGCTCATACCTCTTGGTTTCAATAGTTCCAGAAGTTCTAAATTTCAATGACAAAAAAGTAACGTTCAACCTATTCAACGTGTTGACTGTTTGAACGTTTAAACAATTAAAGCTTTAAGGCTCAAGTCCAAACTCTTTGCCTGGTGAATGAGTCCGCCGACACTCACGTAGTCCACACC
>JAEZJD010000197.1 GCA_023436425.1 Bacteroidota bacterium
GCAGAATACTTTTTGAAGGCACGCCGGAAGGTCTGGTTAAAGTGAAAGAAAGTTTTACGGCGCAGTTTCTGAAAGAGGAATTGAAAACGTCTAAAGCAAAATCGAAACGCAATGCAAATTGAGAAGATGCTTAGTTTTGCATCTTCATGCAGTTAACCAACGAACGATTGCGAGTGCAGTCACATTATTCTCCGTTTGCCGACGGCAGCAGAATTTACTTCGATAATGCAGCCACTACGCCACTCGATCCGGAAGTGCTCGATGCAATGCTTCCTTACCTGACAAATAATTTTGGCAATCCATCCTCCATTTATTCATACGGAAGAGAAACCCGGCTGGCTATTGAAAATGCCCGAAAATCAGTAGCAAAAATGCTTGGCGTGAAACCGGGCACGATCTTCTTTACAAGCGGGGGCACAGAAAGCAACAATACTGCAATTGCCGCTTCTATCCGCGATCTTGGTTGTAATCACATCATCACATCGCCCATCGAGCATCATGCCGTACTACATACAGTAGAGCATTACTCCGAATCGAGGCGCATCTCAACGAGCTTCGTTGCGCTTGATGAAAATGGACAGGTTGATTACAACGATTTACAAAAGCAACTCGAAGAGAAAAGCGCAGAAAAAAAGAAAATACTGGTATCGTTGATGCATGCTAACAATGAAATTGGTGTGCTACTCGATCTAAATAGAGTTGGAGAATGTTGTAAGAAGTTCGGTGCTATTTTTCATTCTGATTGCGTGCAAACTGTGGGACATTATCCGGTAAACCTTTCTGAAGCTTATATTCATTTCATTTCTGCAGCCAGCCACAAATTTCACGGTCCGAAAGGGATTGGTATTTTGTACGTCAATGAAAATATTCAGATACGGCCGTTCATTTTTGGCGGTTCTCAGGAGCGCAACATGCGTGCAGGCACTGAAAATGTTTATGGTATTGTAGGCTTTGCCAAAGCATTGGAAATCGCTATGCGAGACTATGAAGAAGCGAGAGCTTCCATAGAAGATTTGAAGCGTTACATGCAAAAAGAACTTCAGGCGAAAATTGAAGGTGTGAGCTTCAACTGCGGGGAGAATTCGTTGTACACAGTGCTGAGTGTTTGCTTTCCGAAAACGGAAAAATCAGAGTTTCTATTGATGAACCTTGACATCAACAACATTTGCGTATCGAGCGGCAGTGCTTGCAGCAGCGGCGCCAATACAGGTTCTCACGTCATGAATGCATTGAACAAATCGGACAAGATTACAATCAGGTTTTCCTTCAGCAAGTACAATACGAGAGAAGAGGTAGATAGGGTGGTCGAAAAAATAAGAGAATTAATTTAATCTTCCTGCTCAAGCATTGAAGAAAGAATTTGAGTTGAACCTTGTTCACTATTTACAAGGTCGTGAAGCGTCACCTTGTTCAGCAGCCTATCCACGGTGGTCTGAATCATTTGCCACAACGACCGCGAAGAACAATCAACAGAGTTGGTGCACAGGCGGGCCACACCGGAGTGTGATCCACAAAATTCTTTGTCGAAGAGAGCACCACCCAGTGTTTTCAGAACATCGTTGATGACAATTTCGTTTGCCGGTTTTGAAAGAATATACCCACCCTTGTTTCCCGGCGTACTGTTTACAAAGCCACCGATGCGAAGAATACGAGTCAACTTCGCAACGTAGTGTGGCGTCAAACCCTCAGCCTCACTAAGCTGAGGAATGCTCATGCCGTCCTTATCTGCACAGGATGCAATCCTGATCAGTATGCGTAAGCCATATTCTTCCTGAGCCGTTATTTTCATATCGATACTCCAAATTGAAAAATCAAAAAGCCAATGCCGGTTTGTCCTGTTTATTTTATTGTCACAGCCATCCCAACTCCAGCTGCGCTGTCTCCGACATCATACTTTTGTCCCAAGGCGGATCCCAGGTGACCGCAACATGCACGTCGTTCACCCCTTCGATTTCTCTCACTTTTTGATCTACCTCCACAGGAAGCGATTGTGCTGCCGGACAACTCGGCGCCGTTAACGTCATCGTTATTTGCACATTGTTGATAGGCAATACGTCCACCCGATAAACTAAACCCAAATCATAAATGTTCACCGGAATTTCCGGATCGTACACTGTTTGAATTTTTTCAATCACCTTATCTCTTAAAACATCCGTTTCCATGTATAACAATTATCAATGAATGTTATTGATTATTGGTTTTCACTAACTGCTCTTTGGCCTTAAATACAAGCGCATAATTTTTCATCTGCTTCACCATTGCCAATAATCCGTTCGACCTGGTTTGCGCCAGATGACTCATCATGCCAATTTCTCTGATGAAATCCAATTTGGCGTTAACAATTTCATCCGGTTTTTGACCCGACAATACACGAATCAACATACTGATCAATCCCTTAACGATTACTGCGTCGCTGTCTGCTTCGTAATACATACGCCCATTTTTGTATTCAGCAACGAGCCACACAGTGGATTGACATCCTTTTACTTTGTTATCATCCTTCTTGTGCTGCTCATCAAGTGCTGGCAGCTTCTTTCCCAAATCGATGATGTACTCATACTTATCATCCCAGCTGTCGAACAGCGAAAACTCTTCGACTATTTCCTGTTCTATCTCTTCTATCGTTTTCTGATCGTTCATCAAGACAGCATCTTTATGGCTTTGTGCAAGCCTTCAGTAAGTTTATCAACTTCTTCTTTTGTGTTGTACATGGCAAAAGAAACCCGAGTCGTTCCGGGAATTCGATAGCATTGCATTAAAGGCTGCGCACAATGATGTCCTGTTCTCACTGCTATACCCCTATTGTCAAGCAGAATACCCAAATCCTGCGGATGAACGTTCTCTATAATAAAAGATATTACACTGATCTTTTCTTTGGCTGTGCCGATAATTCTCAGTCCTGCTATTTGCTGCAGCTGTTCTGTTGCATATTGCAGCAACTCATTTTCGTGCCTGCGAATTTTTTCTTTGCCCACCTGTTTTGTGAATTCAAGTGCAGTTTTGAATGCTATAGTATCTGCAATGTTCGGCGTACCTGCTTCGAACTTGTAGGGCAAATCATTGTAAACAATTTTTTCAAAACCAACATCTTTTATCATTTCCCCGCCGCCCTGGTACACAGGCATTGATTCAAGCGAATGTTTTTTACCGTACAAAACTCCTATACCGGTTGGCCCGTATAGCTTGTGTGATGAGAAAGCGAAGAAGTCGCAATCCAATTCCTGAACATCTACATCGAGATGCACTGTTGATTGTGCACCATCCACCAGCACAACAGCACCTGCTTCGTGTGCTTTTGCAATTATTTTCTTTATAGGATTTATTGTACCAAGTGCATTGGATACATGAACGATGGAAACCAACTTAGTTTTTTCGCTAAGTAGCTTTTCGAACTCCTCGAATAACAATTCGCCACGTTCGTTGATCGGAATTATCTTCAGCGATGCGCCTTTTTCTTCACACAAAATATACCAGGGAACAATGTTGGAATGATGTTCCATGTTGGAGATGATAATTTCGTCTCCCGCTTTAATATTTTCTCTGCCCCAGGTTTGCGCAACCAGATTGATTCCTTCGGTAGTTCCACCAGTAAATATTATCTGCTCCCGGCTTTCTGCATTGATAAACGCTTGCACAACATCCCGTGTTCCTTCGAATGCCGCAGTGGCTTCCTCTGCAAGTGAATGAATTCCGCGATGGATATTTGCGTTATAATCCGTGTAATAATTTACAAGTGCATCGATCACCGCCTGCGGCTTTTGCGTAGTTGCAGCATTATCAAAATACACGAGCGGCTTTCCTTTCACTTCACGGGTAAGAATGGGAAACTGCTGCCGTATTGCAAATACATCAAGAGTGTTTTGTATGGTCGCAGTTTCAATCATTATAAACTTACTTCCAGCCTTGCAGAAATTAATTGGTCAACATAATCGCGAAGTGGTGCAAGCTTAATGTGGTCCAAAACATCTATTGCAAATGCATGAACCAATAAAGCCTTTGCAGCTTTTTCGCTGATACCACGGGAACGCAGATAAAACAATCCCTCCTCATTGAGCTGACCAACTGTGCAGCCGTGCGAACATTTTACATCGTCGGCAAAAATCTCAAGCTGAGGTTTTGTGTTCACAGAGGCATCATCAGAGAGCAGAATATTTTTGTTCGACTGAAAAGCATTTGTCTTCTGCGCATCGCGCTGTACGAAAATTTTTCCGTTAAAAACAGCACTGGCACTATCGTCTACAATGCCTTTGTACAGCTCGTTACTCAAACAATTTGGCATCACATTGTCAACGATTGTGTGATTATCCACATGAGTTTTCCCACGCAAAAAATACAGCCCGTGCAAATCTGATTCGCAACGGTCTGCTTCCATTACCATATTTAAATTATTTCGAACGATACCTCCATTTAAAGAAACCGTGACTGAATGCACAACACTTTTTCCAACCTGACGAAAATGAGTCGTATTTACCTGGTTACTGTGAGAAACGTCATTTTGAATTTTGTAGTAACCAACAACAGCATCTTGTTCCACCACTACTTCCGTCACAGCATTAACGAAACTCTCAGAACCGCCGACCGTAATAAAAGTTTCAACGAATTCCGCATTAGCGTTTTCGCCGATGTGGATTAAAGTTCGCGGCTGTGCAAGTATGTTACTATGACGTGCATCTGTTATGTGATAAATGTATACTGGATGTTCAAGCACTTTTCCTTTCTTCACCTGCATAAAAATTCCATGCTCAAGAAAAGCAGTGTTCAACGCATGAATGCCATCTTTTATGTAGTCGCTGCTATGGCCCAGGTGTTTTGAAACGATATCCTTCGCTTCACTTTTGGCGGCTTCTTCTAAGTTCTGCACGACCAACGATTGTGAACGGATGTTGGACAGCGTTTTAGAATAAATACCATTGACAAAAAACAATTCGTTCGCTGCTTCATATCCTGGCAAATGGTACTGGCTTAGATCGTTTTTGGCTAAAGGTGAAGCCTTGTCTTCGGGTGTAAAAGCGTATTCTTTGTTGAACACGGAGCTTATTCGTGTGTACTTCCATTCTTCGTGCTTCACGGTAGGCACTCCCAAAGTACTAAAGGTATTGAACGCCCTTTTTTCGATGCTGGTCAAAGGGCTGTTGCCATTTTTTGACTGAATATCTTCAAACCGCTCTCTTATATTTTCGAGTATGTTCATTTCGCTGTAAATCTTTTATGCTTCCTGTGCTACTTCGTTCTTGATAAAATCGTAACCCTTTTCTTCCAGCTCCAGCGCCAGTTCTTTTGTGCCTGATTTCACAATGCGTCCGTTGTACAACACATGCACATAATCCGGAACGATGTAATCAAGCAAACGCTGATAGTGGGTTACAACAAGAACTGCGTTTTCCTTGCTGCGAAGTTGATTAACGCCATTGGAAACAATTCGAATGGCATCTATGTCCAAACCTGAATCCGTTTCGTCCAGAATGGCAAGTTTTGGCTCGAGCATGGCCATTTGAAATATCTCATTTCTTTTCTTTTCACCGCCCGAGAAACCTTCATTGAGTGAGCGACTCAAAAGCGATTGATCAATGTGCACCAGCTTCATTTTCTCCTTCATCAATTTAAGAAACTGAACTGCATCATAAGGCTCCTGTCCACGGTACTTACGTACTTCATTCACCGCTGTTTTTATAAAGTTCGTGGTCGTCAATCCCGGAATTTCTACCGGATATTGAAAAGCGAGAAAAATGCCTTCTCCAGCCCTTCCTTCGGGAGAAAGGTCCAGTAAATCTTTGCCTGAAAATTCAACCGAACCTTCTGTTACTTCATAGTCTTCGCGACCGGCAAGTACAGACGCCAATGTACTTTTTCCCGAACCATTCGGTCCCATAATAGCGTGTACCTCTCCAGCTTTGATATCGAGATTAATTCCTTTCAAAATTTCTCTTCCGTCAATGTTGGCATGTAAATTCCGAATCTTCAACATGTTTTATTATTTCTGATTTTGATGATTTTGATTTGATCGAATTAGCTGATCACTTAATTACCCCACAC
>JAEZJD010000237.1 GCA_023436425.1 Bacteroidota bacterium
GTGGAACCGCTCACGACAAATACAAAAACACTCTTAAAACAATAGGTAACTGGGCCAAAAACATAAAAGGAAAAGACGGTCAAACGGTGCCAATGATCTTTCGTCCTTTTCATGAATTTGATGGCGAATGGTTTTGGTGGGGAAAACCGCATTGCACAAGGGAAGAGTTTACCACTCTGTGGCGCTTCACTGTTGAATATCTCAGAGATTCTATCGGTGTGCACAACTTCATCTACGCTTTTTCGCCTGATAATTTATTTAACTCGGAAGCAGAATACCTGGATCGTTATCCCGGCGATGGCTTTGTTGATATGGTCGGCACCGATAACTACGGCGACATGGGTCGGTATGGAATATACGACACAACTGCAGCCATTCGCAAGTTGAAAATCGTTTCTGATTATGCGAAAAAGGCTGGAAAACTTGCAGCATTTACAGAAACAGGATTGGAGTCAATTGCGAACCCAACGTGGTGGACAAAAACTTTGCTGCCGGTGATGAAAACTCCGGGTTTGCAACTTTGCTATGTGCTGGTCTGGAGAAATGATAAAACAAGTGCAACACACTTCTACGCTCCGTTTCCCGGTCACAGCAGCGTGCCTGATTTCCTTAGGTTCTACAACGACCCTTACACCTTGTTTGAAAAAGATCTTCCCAACTTGTACTCTATAAAAGTTAAACCCCTGAATTAAGTGATATGAAAAGAGCATTAAAATTTTGGATCGTATTCTTCATTGCATTCGCAGGAAACTTGAAGTCGAATGCACAACAAAAACTCAATCCTGCTATCGAATTAAAAGTTTCAGCGCTGTTGAAACAGATGACGCTTGAAGAAAAAGTCGGACAGATGGCGCAGGTTTCGATCGAGTCAGTAGGGTCGCTGCAAGGAGAAAAGTTTTCGTTTAACAATAAGATGCGCGACGCTGTTGTAAACTACAGAATTGGATCCATTTTAAATACACCGGGTGCATTGCAACATGCGTCAGAATGGAACCGCATCATCACAGAAATTCAAAACACCGCAAAAGAAACCAGGCTGAAAATTCCCGTGCTATATGGATTGGATCACATTCATGGTGCAGGTTACATCGGCGGCAGCACGTTATTCCCGCAGCCAATTGCGCAAGCTGCAACATGGAACCGTGAGTTGATATACAACGCCGGTGTGATTACTGCTTACGAATCGAGAGCTGCAGGTGTTCCCTGGACGTTTTCTCCGGCGCTCGACCTTGGAATAAACCCTGTGTGGCCGCGCATCTGGGAAGGCTTTGGCGAAGATCCTTGCCTCGTTGGCGAAATGGGTGCACAATTCGTAAGAGGTATTCAGGACCCGTTGGGAAATAAGGAAAAACTTGCTGTCAGTTTGAAACACTATCTCGCATACTCCGATCCAAAATCCGGACAGGATAGAACTGATGCGTGGATTCCTGAACACTACCTGCGCGAATATCATTTGCCACCATTTGCCGCTGCAGTAAAAGCAGGTGCTAAAAATGTAATGGTAAACTCTGCTCTCATAAATGGAATTCCGACCCACGTAAACAAACATCTGCTCACAGATATTTTAAAGGGAGAACTCGGTTTTACAGGCTTTATTGTTACCGACTGGCAGGATATAGAAAACGTTTATCGTCGCGACAAAATCGTAAACAACATGAAGGAAGCGATTGCCCTTGCGATCAACGCGGGCAACGACATGTCGATGATTCCGTACGATTACAAATCTTTTACTTCTGATCTACTGGCGCTGGTGAAAGAAGGAAAAGTTTCGCAGGCGAGAATTGATGATGCAGTACGAAGAATTTTGCGTGTGAAATATGAACTCGGACTTTTTGATACCCCTGTTACTTCGTTGAACAACTATCCCAAATTTGGAAGCGAGGAATTTTCACGAGCGTCTTACAACACGGCAGCTGAGAGCATCACCCTTTTGAAAAACACAAACAATACACTACCGCTTCGTGCAAATGCAAAAGTGCTTGTCACAGGACCTAACGCAAACTCGATGCGCACGCTGAACGGCGGCTGGACCTACACGTGGGGCGGTGAAAGAACTGATGAATATGCAGGAAAATTCAACACCATTTTAGAAGCATTGCGAAACAAAATAGGCGCTAACAATGTCGTGTATGAACCAGGTGTGGCCTACAACATAAAAGGAAAGTGGAATGAAGATTCGATCGTAAACATAGATGCAGCAGTAAGAGCAGCTGCAAATGCCGATTACGTTTTATTGTGCATAGGTGAGAACAGTTACACCGAAACACCGGGCAACATTAGCGATTTGACACTATCAGAAAATCAATTGTCGCTTGCCGATGCATTGATTAAGACAGGTAAGCCGGTTGTGCTGATTTTAAATGAAGGCCGTCCAAGAATCATCAACAAAATCGAGCCTGCTGCCGCTGCTATTGTGCATACCTATCTTCCCGGAAACTATGGAGCAGATGCGTTGGCCGACATTTTAACAGGAGTTGTAAATCCAAGCGGAAAACTACCGATCACTTATCCAAAATATACAAATCACCTGGTGCCCTACATTCACAAACCTTCCGAGGGTAATGGTAATCCGCAGGGCGGCGCAACTGTTTATCAGTATCCGTTTGGTTTCGGTCTGTCCTACACCACTTTTGAATATAGCAACCTGCGTGTGAATAAAAATACATTCTCACCAGATGAAACAGCAATCATTTCCGTAACCGTTCGTAACTCAGGCACTCGCGAAGGAAAAGAAGTGGTGCAGGTGTTTGTTTCTGATTCCATTGCATCGTTTACACCTGATGTAAAAAGATTGAGAGCGTTCGAAAAAGTCAGTTTACGTCCGGGTGAATCCAAAACCGTCACGTTTTCTGTTCCTGTGCGTCAGTTGGCGTTTGTCGCACCTGATAACAAAAAACATCTTGAAGCGGGAGACTTCCACGTGCGGGTTGCCAGTTTGAAACAAAGCTTTTCCGTAAACCGTACAGTCGTGTTCTGATGAAAAAATTATTCATCATTATTGTTGCTGCATTTTTTATGGGCACTGCATATGCAGGCGACTTCATAAAAACTGCAGACGGCATTATCGTGCATCCTGACGCACCATTTTCGGCGATCGCTAAAGAAGTACAGCTGCAGGTGATTACCGATAACATTATTCGCGTAATAGCAATTGCGGATAAAAATATCACAGCAGACAAAAGCCTGATCATCAACATTGAAAAACAATATCCCACATGGTCGCTTACCAGCACAAACCAAACGGTTACAATAAAAACAATCCGCCTTGCTGCCGTTGTCAATTTGAAGTCCGGCTCTGTTTCCTTCTTTGATGCGTCCGGTAAAAAGCTCCTTACAGAAAAAGAACTGGGTCGATCCATTCAGCCGCAGATTTTCGATGGGGAAAAGTTATATGGCATTCGCCAGGATTTCGTTACTTCCGCAGATGATGCCTGGTATGGTTTGGGACAGCATCAGGACGGATTAATGAATTACAAAACCTACCAGGTGCAGCTTTTTCAAAATAACTCCGAGGTAGCTGTTCCGTTTTTAGTATCGAAGAATAATTACGGAATTCTTTGGGATAATTATTCACTGACGCAGTTTGGAGACGTTCGTCCATATCAGCAGTTGAGTGCATTGAAATTGTTTTCAAAAACGGGTGAGCAGGGCTGGCTGACAGCATCCTATAACAACGATAAATTCAAACGCGAAGACGTGATTTTACAAAGAGCCGAATCAGTCATAAATCTTGAATTTCTGAACGACTCCAGGCTGTTCTTGCCAAAAGAATTCAAACCGGAAAATGGAATTGTCACATGGGAGGGAAGCATGCAATCAGAGTTGAAAGGCACTCACAAGTTTCGGTTTACTTACGGCGGGTATTTGAAAGTGTGGATCGACAACAAACTTGTACTCGACCGTTGGCGCCAGGCGTGGAATCCCGGTTCCGCAATATTGGATATTTATTTGCAGCAGGGGAAAAAAAATCTATTGAAAATTGAATGGATCCCAAATGGCGGCGAATCTTATTTATCCTGTAAATGGCTACCACCGTTGTCTGAAGAAGAAACAAACAGCTTCAGTTTTTCTTCCGAAGCAGCGAAGCAATTAGACTATTACTTTATTACCGGACCAAATATCGATGGTGTAATTGCAGGATACAGACGATTGACAGGTAAAGCAACACTATTGCCAAAATGGGCGTTTGGTTTCTGGCAAAGTCGTGAGCGGTATAAAACACAAAAAGAAATATCAGATGTTGTTGCTGAATTCCGTAAACGAAAGGTTCCACTCGACAACATTGTACAGGATTGGTTTTACTGGAAAGAAGACCAATGGGGCAGCCAGGAATTTGACGCAACAAGATTTCCGCAGCCGGAGCAGATGATTGGTGATTTGCACAATAAGTACAACACACGATTCATGATTTCTGCATGGCCAAAATTTTATGAAGGTGTTTCCAATTACAATGACTTCGACAAGAATGGATGG
>JAEZJD010000281.1 GCA_023436425.1 Bacteroidota bacterium
GCCATCTACCATCACCATCACACTTTGCTTTCCTTTCAAGCTGATGTTGCCGTCTCTGTCAACCGTAATGCCAGGCGACTTCTCCAGCACTTCCAGTGCTGATGTTCCGACGTTTGTGATGGATGCATCCACATTTACGATAGTGCGGTCGATTCGCTGTTCTATCAATGGCCGCTTAGCCGTAACTGTTACGCCGGCGAGATCCGTATTCGTCGCCGCCAGGCTGATGGTAGGAAGCTGTACTGACTGTTGTTGCGGGTTGACGTCAATTATTTCGGAAATCGATTTGAGAAAGCCGACTGCTGTCGCAGCCACGACGTATTTCCCGTCCGCAACATCATCAAAGTAAAACTGGCCTTGTTTGTTGGCGACAGTAAACTTAATGGTTGCCGAATCTTTCGATCTCAGCAAGGTGACAGTTGCGCCTTCTGCGGGCTTTGCATTCTGGAGTATTGTTCCGGAAATTTTCCCTGCGGTTTGCGCCACAGCAGTTGTTACTAATAGGGCAAAAGATGCCAGTAAGAAGATGAGCTTCATAAAAAAAGGTTTGAAAATGAATAATGTTTGGACTAAATGTTAGCTTTTACAGCATGTGCATCTTGTTTTAGAAAAGTTGTGTTTTCGTTTCTTCACAGGTACGGTTTATCAGCTTAGTCGAAATGTTGTTTTTTGAATTTGTCGTAGCGAGGTTTCAATTCTTCTACTTCCATGCCGAGCATATACATATTGCGAAAAATGAGCGGCAATTCCTTTTCCATAAATTCTCTCTTGCGATATTGCGTAGCATTTTTCACGGCGTCGGGACTCACGAAATAGCCGATGCCTCTTTGATTGTGAATGATGTTTTGTCCCTGTAAAAATTCGTATGTACGCATCACAGTATTGGGATTCACCTCTAGTTGTACTGCCAGTTCCCGCACCGCAGGAATTCGCTCCGCTGTTTTCCACTGCCGCAACAGAATGCGTTCGCAGATGTAGTCGGCTATTTGCAGATATATTGCTGTTGATTCTCTGAATTGCATGGTACTAGTTTAAACTTGTTTTCTTTTTAACTGCCGGTAGGTCAGTATCCAGAAGAGCGGCGCAACGAAATACATGAGCAACAATGATATTACCAACGCCATCCATGCAGGCACTTTGTCCTGAGGAAATAACACGGGGTAGGTGAGATATAGAATAAAGAAACCAATCAGGAATGCAACGAACCCGCTGATGATCGTTTTTAAGAAGTTATACTTTTTGAAGTATGCCGAGCCAAACAGAAATATTGCTTGTATGGCAAGGAAGACGGCAAGAACGTTTATCGCAGCATTGGGGCCAAACTTAATGTAGTCAAGTTGAAGAACATTGACGACGGATGCTTTTTCCCCTGCCTCAGACGCGCCTGAAATTGCATTGAACAGGATAACCATTAAAGCATCGACGATATAAAACGCCACAGTAAGAAATACAAAAAAGAAAACGACTGTGTATAAGAGGCTGCTTAAAAACTTCTCGAAACGGGACGCAGGAACCAAAAGAAAATTAATCCCTTTCGGTCTTGAGCTTAGGTCGGCAAAATACTGGCTGGCGTATAATGTGCCCGCAACAAAAAGCGAGAAGAAATAGGTTCCCAATTGTATTTCTTCCGACATTTTATCGCGGTTGGTCAAGCTGAATATAAACCACGTAAACAAGATTCCAACATAGGCAAGTACAGACAACGTGTAGCGCTTTCTGTTGTCTGCCCAGTGCTTCAACGCCAGTAATTTAAAACGTTCGAAACTGAAAAATTGATTCATAATAGTGGTTTACGATTGAAACACTTTGGTGATTTTATCCGGGTTGGTTACAATGGCTTTGTAAAGAAGTTCAAGATCAATCTTGCTTTCTTCATCGGCTGTATTTGGCGCAACGATCACATGGCCTCTTAGCAGTGATTCGCTATAAAATGCGGTAGTCAGATCTTCGTCATCATAGGAAAAACGGAAGCTGAGTGCTCTTGTGATCTCTTCAACAGTTTCATCGAACAATATCTTTCCGTCATCTATAATTGTTACCCGGTCAATCAGATTTTCAAGATCTTTTACCTGGTGGGTGCTGATAATGATGCAGCGTTCTTCATCCAGCGCCTCCGCTAATATTTTTCTGAACTGGCTTTTGCTGATGATGTCCAGA
The DNA here is from genome assembly GCA_023436425.1 of Bacteroidota bacterium. Classification (GTDB taxonomy): domain Bacteria; phylum Bacteroidota; class Bacteroidia; order Chitinophagales; family Chitinophagaceae; genus Flavisolibacter. The sequence continues at coordinate 2,158 of JAEZJD010000281.1, forward strand.
CCGTTCGTAGGCTCGTCCATCAGGAGCACCTTTGCATTGGTGGCTAAAGCAAAAGAGATGAGCACCTTTTTCTTTTGCCCGTAGCTCATGTTTTGCAGCGTGCTGTCTTCCGGCACTTCAAAAACTGACAGATAATTGCGAAACCGATCCTGATTGAAGGCGGGGTAAAACGCCGCGTAGAAGTGCAGGAAATCCGTGACGAAAATGTCCGGCAGGTAAAATTCTTCGGGCACCATAAAAATATCTTGTAAAAATCCCGGCAGGCGTTCCGCAGGGGTGAAGCCATTTACATTGATACTGCCGTTCCGTGGATGCAGCATGCCGGCGATATTGAGGAGCAGGCTTGACTTTCCCGTTCCATTTCTGCCGAGCAGGCCGTACACATGACCCGGTTGAAAGCGGAGACTCAGGTCGTCGAAAACAAGTTTTTTTCTGTAACCGAAAGATAAATTTTCGATAGCGATCATCTTGTGTGTTTTAGTGTACTACATAAATAGTACACTACGAAGATATGAGCCTATTTTAATCCGCCAAAACTTTTTTTCATTTTTTGATGAAAGGCCACGACTGGGTGGTGCTCAGACAAGGTTGTTCGTGGGCAACTCCCTGTAGAAGATTGCTTTTAACCACTCCTTTAAAGCAGGCCGTCTGTGATGAACGGTGTTGCGGCCGGAATTCAGAGTGCCAATGTGTATTTCAATTTCAGTTGCATCGGCGTAGAAGTTGAAGGACGGCTAAAATAAGTCTGCTCACATAGAACTTCGACAAACTTTCTGCACAGCGATTTTTATTTAAATTGTGTAATGATCTCGAAGGATCTTCTCCCTCGGAATGCTTAAGAGAGTACATTTATCAATATCGCCTGAGGCATTTTGTTTTTCAAAAGGAGTTAATTGCTCCGGTTAAACCATTCCCGCCAAGGCCGGAGCAGTGCGTTACTTTTTTTGTCCGAGGAGTAGAGAAATCTAAATACTTCAGCAATGGTACAGAAGTTATAAAGCCGAGGTCTGTTGTTTCTGGACAGTTTACACATAGAGTTGACCGGCTTGTGAGTGTTCCAGAAATTCTAATGATCATTGTTGATTTCAGACCCGGAGCCTTACATCGGCTAACGGGCATTCCCTTCAGAGAACTCACGAATAAAGACATCGACGCTGAGGCGATTTTTCCAGATGAAATTAAAAGAGTAAACGATCGGCTAAGTAGCTTGAATTCTTATGAAGAAATGATCAGAGTTTTAGAATGTTTTTTTATTTATTTAATTGGAAGATCAAAAACATGTCTTCCACTGCACAGGTTGTTTACCGCCGTGGTTAAAGAGCCAGATCGATCAGTTGATTGGCTTGCATCAAACGCATATCTCTCAACAAGGCAGCTTGAGAGGAAGTTCGATGAAAGGATTGGTATAAGTCCAAAAACGTATTTACGAATTTGCCGCTTTAACCGGTCATATTGGATGCATTTGAAAAACCCGCAACTCACCTGGTTTGCAATTGCAATGAAATGCGGCTAAAGCGATTATCAGCACCTGGTGAAGGAGTACAATGAATTCGCCGTAGCCAATCCAATAGAATTTTTCGCTGAAGAAGGTAAGGCGCCTGGTCGCATCCTCGGGCTGACAAAATGATCCATCCTCGAAAAATGTCGTGTTTATACCAGTCCGTGCCGACGGTGCATTTTAATTTCACAGTCACTTTATAAAAACGAAAATCATGAAACAGAATGTATCACGCCTAACAGCCGCCGCTGTGTGTTTGTTTTTTGCATCATGCCAAAAGCAATCTTCAACTGCACCTGATACGGTAATGTTTGCTGAGGCGAGCTCTGGTCAAAACAACGCCATGAAAACGAATGAAGAAGGTGTCCCTTTTAAAGGAGAATACACAACCTCGTTCCAAACACTCCAGCCGCCGCCGATGTTTCAACAACGTGTCAACGGAACGGGTAATGCTACTCTTTTGGGGAAAAGCACTTTCACAGCCATTGCCAATGTAAACCGATCCACTACGCCGCCATTTGCAGTGGCAGGAACAAGAACAATCACTGCTGCAGATGGGGATCAAATTTTTACCACCTTTAGTGGAATAAGTATTCCTGTTGTGCCGGGCACAAACAGGACCGAATTGCAAGACGTGATCGTCGGAGGTACTGGCAGATTTTTAAATGCTCGCGGAAGATTTGCGTCATCTGCCCTGGCGGACCAAAGTACGTCTACGTTTACGGCAAATTTTGATGGCTATGTGGTTTTTGCAAACAAGCGTCGCTAGTTTTTTATAGGACGATAACACGAATCACAAACGAAACCCTAACACATGAATTTCGACTTCGCACAAAAAGGAGCCATTCCAGCACTTACACCTCTGCGTGTTTTAACTATAATATTTGTAATTACGGTCACAGCTGCGGGTTTATCGTCTTGTAAAAAAGAAGCGTCGTGCGAAAATTGCGCATCAGTTAACACCCTGATTCAAGCGCCGATCGCTTGTGCCGGTGAGGATCTACTTGTCAATCTGCCCATCGATTCCACGATGCTCGACGGCAGTTGTTCCAGCGATCCCGATAATAATATAAGCACCTACGTATGGAGACAAATTTCCGGACCTTCCTTGAGCGTTATCAGCACCGCTGAACCTTTGACAAAAATTAAAAATCTGGTTGAGGGTATATTCTTATTTCAGTTGACTGTGATGGATGCAAGCGGGTTGTTTTCCATTGATACTGTTCAAATCACTGTGGTTAACAATCTTCCAACGATCAAGGAAGATATCTATGCAGCAGGAGTCATGAATGGTGTAGCCACCTACTGGAAAAATGGTGTACCCGTTCAACTTTCAAAATTCGAATCTGAAGCCACTTCTATTTCAGTGAACGGAAAAGATGTATACGTAGCGGGTTGGGAAGGTGACGCTTTTAGATATTCCGAAAATGTAGCGAAATATTGGAAGAACGGACAACCGGTGGCGCTAACGGGTGCAATTGGTGCTGGAGCCAATGATATTTTAATTGTTGGGGTTGACGTGTATGTTGCTGGTTGGAAATTGTCTCCGAACTGGGGCACAGGAGTAGCAATGTATTGGAAAAATGGCGAGGCAGTGGTGCTATCTGACGGGTGGACGGAAGCTGAAGCGACTGCAATTGTGGTCGTAGGGTCGGACGTCTACGTAGCGGGACATGAGAACGGGATTGCTAAATATTGGAAAAATGGGGTGGCAGTGGCACTTACAAATGGAGCAAATCAGGCATTTGCAACAGACATAGCAGTCGTGGACAGTAGTGTTTATGTTTCAGGATCTGAATGGAATGGAACTGCACAAGTAGCAAAGTTTTGGAAAAATGGGCATTTGGAATTTACATCCAACGGCTCGGCATTTCATGCTACTGCAAACGCCATTGCTGTTGTGGGCAGTGAAGTATATGTCGCTGGCTGGGAAGGTGATTTTGCTGGGATGGTGGGAGGCCATGGTGCTGTCGCAAAATGCTGGAGAAACGGAAAAGGGGTAGCGCTTACAAACGGTTCATCCTACGCTTACCCTTCATCTCTAGCTTTATTTGGTAATGATGTGTATGTCGGCGGAACGGAGTGGATTAATGGCAGCCAAATTGCGAAGTTCTGGAAAAATGGGAGCGAGGTTGTTCTCTCAGATCGGGCTATGGTATCTGACATACTGGTAGTACGTAGGTAACTTCAGTTTCAAGTTGGTATGTGTTTCCGCTCACTGGCATTCCCGCGCAAGCACCTGAAGAAAAACGAAAGATAGTATTGATTCACGTCCTGTGGTCGAATGAGAAGCGGGTTGCTTGTCCTGTTTTTCTAGTGTTGCGCCTGCGTGATTACGCAAAGTGTTAACTTCGGTTTAGTAGATAATACTTTCATCCAACGCTCACATGAGAAAAAACCTTTTTGTTTTCTGCCCGCTGCTGGCGGCGGGTTTCATAGCCTTTATTGCAAATGATCAGCATAGCAATCCTGTTGCGAAATGGGAGCAAACAAAACGCGAATCAGCATTGGGTTGCGCTCCAGTGGATGAGGACTACAAGTTTACAATAACCGGAAAGATCATCCCGTTGCTGCCCGGCTGGGGTAATCATTCTTATGCAATCAGCACTAATGTAGACAGTGCACAATTGTATTTCGACCAGGGGCTTACCATGTATTTCAGCTACCACGCAAGGGAGGCAGTTGCATCATTTCGGGAGGCGGCGCGGTTTGACAGCACGAACGCTATGCTCTACTGGGCGCAGGCGCTGTCGATGGGTCCAAGTTACAATTTTGGTTATGCATACAAAATGAGACCTACTGTTCCCGCAGTGCTTGCAAAAATGAACCGGTATGCAGCTAACGCGCCGCAGAAAGAAAGAGATCTGGTTGCGGCAATGAACACCAGGTACAATGTGGCTGACACAGCAGATACACAAAGAAGGCAGTTGAATGCTGCTTATGCTGCGGCCATGAAACAACTTGTAAAAAAATATCCGGATGACATCGATATCAAGGCGCTATACACCGATGCTGTCATGCTCATTCATGCCTGGGACTTCTGGAATAATGACGGTACTGCAAAATCATGGACACCAGAACTGGTGAAGTATTGTCAAGATATCCTTAACAATGATCCGCAGCATCCCGGAGGATTGCATTATTACATTCACGTAACAGAAGCGTCACGAAATCCGGAAGTGGCACTCGCAAGTGCTGATTCGCTCATTAAGCTATTCCCCGGAATAGCGCACATGGTTCACATGTCGAGCCATGAGTATGAACGCATTGGATTCTACAAAAAAGGGACGGTAGCAAATGAGAAGGCAGACGAGAGTCTTTTGCTGTATGACGGTCTTGCAAAAGAGTTAGCTCTCCCGACAGGAGTTACACATTACTATGCAGTTGATGCTTTTTGTGCGATGAGTGGCGCCATGGGAAAAAAGGCAATTCAAAAAGCTTTGACGGCACGCCGCAGTACAGTGCCTACGAATGAGGCTTTTAGTGATCAGCATGTGTATATGTTTCCTGAGCTGGCGATGGTGAGAATGGGAATGTGGCACGACATATTGAATGATACGACCACAGTAGACGGGACGTGGACATTTGCAGCCATACTGGGTCATTTTGCAAAGGGAATGGCTTATGCAAAAACAGGACAAACGGTAGATGCGGAAAAACAACTGCTTCTTTTGCGTGAAGTAAAAAGGGACAAGGCGCTTGCCGCAAAGTTTGATCCTCTATCCAACAGTCCTTTACAATGCGCTACCGTGGCTGAAAACATTCTGCTTGGCAACATCCGTTTTCAGCAGAAAAAATATTCAGAGGCAGTAGCTGCTCTTAAAATGGCTATGGACACTGAAGACGACATGGTGTACGGCGAACCTAAGGACTGGATGCTACCTGCACGACAATATCTTGGCGCCTTCCTGATGCAAATGAACAAACCTGCACAAGCTGAAATCGTGTACAGGGAAGATCTTGCATGGAATCCCGGCAACGGATGGTCCACAGTTGGTTTATACAACTCACTGAAAGCACAAGGGAAGACGAAAGAACTTTCAAAACTCCGGAAGCGATATCTGCACTCGTTCTCCGAAGCAGACAAGGTTCCAAATACATCAGCTTATTAATCTAAGTCTGTTCATTAAAACTGTAGTTTTCAGCTGATCAAAGGTTTAATACCTGCAATGTTGCAAGGTCGTCCGGGTACTGTTTCCCGAAGACGTTTACTATTTGTTGTGCTGTATTCGCCATGCGAAAACCAACATCAGCAATAGATAATTGGCGACGCTCGTCAAGCGGAACTTTAATCCTTGTAGATCAAATACTTCTTCCGCATCTTTTTGTAATTGCTCAATCCCGGTTCCCAACTTTTGCGTATTTCTTCTTCAGACAGGCCATTAATGATTTGCTGCCGGAATTCAGATGTGCCGATCTGTATTTCGATCCTGTTCATCTGATTACTCAGTTTTGAGTCAAAGAATTTTTCTTTCAGCGGCGAAGCTTTATAGAGTTCCCTGATCCAATCAAGATTGATCTTTTTTCTTTTCATCAAAAGCCCCACATCGTAATTTCTCAAATCGAGTCCATAGCAAACTTCATTCATAAACAACGGTGTTTCCGCCATGCCTGGTATGCTCGTTGGTGTGAATGAAAATTGATAAATGCCCTTCAGGTAAGGCGCTCCCAAAACCGTGAAAGGAAACATAGTACCGCGGCCGTGATTGAGATAGGTCGCCTCGAACATACAGGTAGAAGGATACAGCATGATTGCCTGCTGCGTATTCAGGTTCGGCGACGGCTTCACCGGAAGGGTATAGTACATGCTGTGTTTGTAATTGGCTACCGGTATGATTTTCAGCGGGCAAGCAACTTTGTTCGTTAGAAAACCCTCACCATTCGCCATAAGTGCAAACTCGGCAACTGTCAACCCGTGCGACATAGGAATGGGAAACATTCCAATGCCCGATTTATGTTTCATGTCCAGAATGGGTCCGTCCACCAGATAACCATTTGGATTCGGGCGGTCAAGAATCATCAGCACCTTTCCATTTTCGGCACACGCTTCCATCAGTCGGGATAGTGCATTGATGTTTGTATAAAAGCGGACGCCCACAT
>JAEZJD010000299.1 GCA_023436425.1 Bacteroidota bacterium
TGTTTATGCTTCGCTGCTCATAGGCAGTGGCGTTTGCAATATCTGCATCATTATCCTGTCAAATTACCTTCTTAGCCCGGTGCTGCACGTGGGCAAAGTCAACCTGATGTTCGACATTGACTTGACCTTTATTGTCAAAGTAGTTTTGATAGCATTCATTGTTGTTTTTTTCGGCAAAATGTTGCCTAAAATTTGGGCGAGACAAAACACGTTGCGTTTTGCATATTCCACCTCTTCCACGGTGGAGGCTTTGCACTTGCTGCTTCGTCAGTTAAGCTTGCGAATGGTTGCCATTGCTGATCGTATCAGTAAGACGAGCGGCGCCAGCGAATCAGAAGCAACCAGCATGAGAGAACTTGACGATGCTATTGAAATCAATAACGTTGAAACCAGTATAGAAGAAAAAAACATTTTAAAAGGTATCGTCAAATTCAGCAACATTTCTGTTAAGCAAATCATGCGGTTTCGGCTCGATGTCAATGGAATTGAATACAGCACACCTTTTTCACAACTGCTGCATAAGGTTGAAGAATTGCATTACTCCCGATTGCCTGTTTACAAAAATAATCTGGACGAAGTAGTAGGAATTTTAAATACGAAAGACCTGCTGCCTTTCCTCAGTCAAACGGATTTCAACTGGCACACGCTTGTTCGACCGACGCTCTTTGTGCCGGAAACAAAGCTGATCAAAGATTTACTCAAAATTTTTCAGAGCAAACGCATTCACTTTGCTACCGTGGTAGATGAATTTGGCGGCACCAGCGGCATTGTGACTATGGAAGATATTTTGGAGGAAATCATTGGCGATATAAAAGATGAATTTGATGAAGAAGACAATTCAATAAAGCAAATTGACGACAAAAACTATGTAGCGGACGCTAAGGTTATGTTGTATGATTTATGCCGTGCAATGCGACTTCCTATAGATACGTTTGATGAAGTAAAAGGGGAAAGTGATTCACTCGGCGGACTTGTCCTCGAACTTGCAAGAAGATTTCCGCGGGAGAATGAAACAGTGCCTTGTGGCGATTTTCAATTTACAGTATTGGAAACAGAAAAGAACAGAATTAAAACAGTTAAGATCAACATCAACATGGCGGCAAATGAAGATTAAATATTTGTACTTACTGCTTGCTGTTCTTTTATTTTCATGTGAAGATCCTTCACTTCAAATGCAAAAGCCACGGGGCTACTTCAAAATTAATTTCCCCGAAAAAAAATATCAGCTGTTCAACAAAGCAGGATTTCCCTACGAATTTGAGTACCCAGTTTATGGACATATTATTCAGGACTCACTTTTTTTCGATGAAAAGGCCGAAAACCCATACTGGATCAATGTAGATTTCCCCGATTTCGAAGGGCGGATTCACCTTAGCTACAAAGACATTCGCAAGCACAACTTTGATTCTCTTGTAAATGATGCGTTCACTATGTCCTACAAGCAGCATACATACCGGGCTTCGGCAATCGAATCGGAGGTGTTCAAAACACCCAATAACGTCTCGGGAATATATTTTACTCTCAAAGGAAATGCAGCGACCGCCAACCAATTTTTCGCAACAGATTCCACTACTCACTTTTTGCGCGGAGCTCTTTATTTTTCTGCTACGCCAAATGAAGATTCATTGAAGCCCGTCAACAATTTTCTCAAGGAGGATTTACGACACCTTCTAAGTACGCTGAAATGGAAATAATTGTAACAACAAAAAATATCAGGGCATTTGCATTTTAATTTTTAATTGATTTTTACGACCCTGAATTGCACTTCCACCACACTACCTTTGCGGAATGATAGCGATAGACAATGTTTTGATCAGTGACGACGTGGTAGAAGCCAAGTTTGTTTGCGATCTCACCAAGTGCAAAGGCGGATGCTGCGACGATGGAGATGCCGGCGCTCCGTTGGAAAAGGAAGAGAAGAAAATGCTTGATCAGCATTTCGAAGCTATCAAACCTTACCTCACCAAAGAAGGGCTTAACGAAATAAACAGGCAGGGAAAATATTTGTATGATCGTGAGTTTGGCTGGGTGACTCCAACCATAAATGGTGGTATATGCGCCTATGGTTATCGCGATGAAAAAGGAATTATCAAGTGTGCTATTGAGCAGGCTTACAACGATAAAAAAGTTCCGTGGAAGAAACCAATCAGTTGCCATCTATATCCAATAAAACAATCGCGTACAAAGGAGTATACAACGCTCAATTACGAACCACGTGAATCGCTATGCAATGCTGCTTGCACGCTTGGTAAAAAATTAAAAATGCCCGTGTACGAATTTCTAAAAGATGCATTGATTCGTAAGTTTGGAGAAGATTTTTATAATGCCCTGAAGCAGGTAGCTGTTGAGCATTATGATGAAAAAGTGGCTAATGTCTGATCAATCGACAGGTTTTCTTGCAAAAAGCACTATCAAAACTGCTGATAAGGAACACCGCAGAAAAATCAATTTTAATATCTCACGCTACAATGCGGTAGTACCCGCCGGCAAACAGCAATTCACCAATCTGGAGCTGGCAAGGCAAAAAGCAAAAAACATAAAGTGGAAAGCAATTGAAACTTTAGATCGCCGGCTGGAACAGTTTGAAACAGAAATCACAAAACGTGGAGCAAAGGTGCTATGGGCGGAAACCGCTGACGATGCACTTAATGAACTGCTCAAGATTTGTAAAGCAAAAGAGTGCAAGCTGGTGGTGAAGAGCAAGAGTATGGTGACGGAAGAAATTCACCTGAACAAATTTTTAGAGAAACATAATATAGAAAGCGTTGAAACAGATTTGGGTGAATACATCCAACAATTAGATAGAGAGCCTCCTTATCACATCGTGACGCCTGCAATGCACAAGAGCAAAGAAGACGTGGCAAAACTGTTTGCAGATAAGCTGGGCACACCTCCGGGGCTTTCACCGTCGGAGCTCACGCTGACGGCGCGGTACATGCTTCGTGAAAAGTACGCCAAAGCAGAAATAGGAATCACCGGAGCCAATTTTATTATTTCCGACATTGGTGCCGTTGCGGTAACAGAAAACGAAGGCAATGCACGGCTAAGCTGTTCGTGGCCGAAAACCCATGTAGTCATCGTCGGTATTGAAAAAGTGTTGCCTTCGCTTTCAGATCTTTCACTTTTTTGGCCACTGCTTTCCACTTTTGGAACTGGCCAAAAACTCACAGTGTACAATAGCATTATTTCAGGACCGAGGCAAATAAATGAAATTGACGGACCGGAAGAGATGTACGTGATTCTGCTGGACAATGGCAGGACCAATATTCTTGCAAATGAGACAATGAGAGAATCGCTGTATTGCATTCGTTGCGGCGCTTGCCTTAATGCATGTCCTGTTTACAAAAATATCGGCGGCCATGCATACAATACTACTTACAGCGGACCAATCGGTTCAGTCATCACCCCACATCTGAAGCACCTGGATGAATGGAACCATTTAAGCTATGCTTCGTCTCTTTGCGGCAATTGCACCGAAGTGTGTGCCGTGAAAATAAATTTACACGAGTTGCTGCTCGAAAACCGCCACGAATCGGTGGAAGCAGGCAGTGCAGCATTTACCGAAAAAATGGCTTGGAAATTTTGGCGCACAGCAATGTTGAACAGGCGCATTATGAATTTGGGATCTTCAAAGTTAAAAGGCTCGATGATAAATAATTTTGCAAAAAGCTGGACAACAAACAGAGGCAATTTGGATTTCTCGACGAAGTCTTTCAACCAACAGTGGAGAGAAAAGAATAAAAGAAAAAGTTAGTGATCATCTTTAGCCATACACTGACGCCGCGACTGCAGTACGTGGTTGACTTTCTGTCAAAGTATTATGGTACCCCCATTCGCATTATTTGCGATGATGAAAAATACCTCGCTAATCCCGATCCATTCAAGATCAATTACAGTTTTCACAGACTTTCCAACAACGAAATTTGGATCAACGCTCATGTTTTACTTTTTGAAACTGCAGTGCGCCACGTAAAAATCGAATGCTTTACACAAACAGCTTTATCGTCAAGCAAAGGAGCTTACAAAGCTTTTTTTAAAACAGAAGGCGATTTTGGATTCGATATCCTGGCAGCCATTTTTTTTCTTATCACCAGGTATGAAGAATACCTGCCGCATAAGAAAGACATCTTTGGCAGGTATGCACATGAAAACTCTCTTGCGTTCAATGAAGACTTTCTGCATCAGCCGCTCGTTAACACCTGGCTGAATGATTTTGCAGAATTGCTGAAACAAAGATTTCCGGAACTTAAACTAAACCTGCCAGGCTTTTCGTTTTTGCCGACCTACGACATTGATATGGCGTGGAGCTTCAAAAACAAAGGCTTCAACCGAAATGCAGGCGCAATTTTGAAGTTGTTC
>JAEZJD010000017.1 GCA_023436425.1 Bacteroidota bacterium
GTTAAATATGCGCTCTTTAATGTTATCACCTTCCAGCAGCGCCAGAATCGGATCTTTGATCATCATCCTGATCGTCTTATTGCCCGGGTTATCCAAAGTTGACTTTGTAATGTAGCTGGAGAACATCCTGCTTTCAAAAAGCTCTTCCCATGTCATGCGACCATAACCAAGATTCTTGGGGTTGTACACTTCATTCTTTGCCAGCAGAGATCTTATGTCCGGATAATATATCCAAAACATTGGAGATGATCCTCTTTCCTGACCATTAGGCAAATACTTTGTCTGCAAGGGTGCAATTCCCAAAATACGCACATGCATTCTGCTTGACTCTCTGTCAAACACCCACTCTTCTTTCATGGCTATTTTGTTCACCGACTTGGCATCGAAGCTGGCGCGGGTAACCTGGTAGTATAGAGTTTTGTTGATGTCATTTGGGTCGGTTACCGGAATGGTGTCTGCAGCACCGACAGTCAGTTGGTCTACCTCTGCCAAAGCCATCGGCGTGGTAAACCTTTCATCTGCAAAAGCGGTCACTTCGCCCTTTCTTACCGCCTTTAGCAAAATGTCGATAAACATTTGGCTACCGTTATCGTCTGTGCCTTCATAGCGGAACGTTTGGTTCAGTTTTTCCCGCAGATCCAGCTCACGCCAAACTTTTTCAGTGAAAAGAGCGTCATCCCACCGCAAATGCTCATACGGCAATGGAGTACGATCATTCACAAAGCTCTTGTCGAAGATGTCTTCAGGGCGCAACGACCTTCTGGCTCCCGTATCCATCACGCCTGCCGAATCAACCCGGATCGGAATGTTACCGTAAGGGTTGTAGTTAACGGGCGGGCGAGCCGGATTGTTCTGCTGTGCAGGCGGCTGTTGCTGTTGCGGGTTGCCGGTGGGGGGCTGTTGGTCACGCCTTCTACCGGAACGCTGCGCATTTGCATCTGCAACAACTGTCAGAAGCAGGAAACTAAACACACAAACTTTTAAAATCGGGCTTTTCATTATTTCAAATTATTTGATATAGTACACTAATGAGGGCAGGTGCATAGTTCTGCCGTCCGGACCCTGAGCATAAATGTCATCCAGGGTCACTGTTCTTCCTGGCTTCAAATTTCTAAGAAGATTTTGCGCTTTAGGGCTCCAGGTATTTCCTGTACAAGGCGCCTCGTCGATGTAACCATCATCTGTGTCGGCTGTAAGAGTGAAACGTGTCACTGCATACCGAATGTCAAACGGAAATCCTTTTACACCGCAACCGACACCGCCTTGTGCTTTAAAGGCATTGGCAGGAACGTTGGATCCACTTTCGTAGCCACCTACAAAGGCTGCAGGCACAGGAAGGGTGCGAACTCTGAATTGCGACACGCCGGCTACTTTGCCATCAACAGAAACAGTGATACGGCAGTCGTCAGCTACAGAATTCACATACGCATCGTACTTACCGGCACCTGTTTTCCTCAGTGAACCACCACCACCGGCAATCGACACCTGAACCCTATCATCACCACCACCACTGGCAGCAACGGTTATTGGGTTAGGTACACCAATGTAAAGAACATTCATCTTGTCAAGAGCGATGGATGCATTAGCCTGACCAACCGTGTACTCAACGTTTTTCTGCACCGTTTGCATATTGCCGTCCTGATCGCGGAAGCGAATAACTACAGGAACAGAATGTCTGCCAAGACCACCGCCGTTCACTTTCAACACAGCCTGACCTTCAGCACCTAAACCTACGCCTTGTCCGTTGATGCTGATCTCGGGTTGAGCTGCTTTACTGAAAGCGCCAACACCTGCTGTAATTTCTACATCCTGACCAGGCATAATGTAATTTGAGCTTTGACCAACAATCGCAGCAAATGCATCGTAACGAACAACCACTTTACCTACCTGTTCGTGACAGAAGGTAACAACTTTGTTTTCAGTTGTTCTCACGTCATTTTGAAACTTTCTCAAGATTGTCATAGCTGCTACCGTGGGAACCATGTGAAAGTAAGCGGCTTCCCATGTTTTATTGCTCTTGTCAATCGTCTGCGGCATATTCAGGTTAATCTGAGAGTTTTTGATGTCAAACTCGGGAACGGCCGCCTGTAAATCTTTTTGATACTGTGATAATCTTTGGAAGAGTTTTTTTCCTTCTCCCTCCGTTACCATTATTCTTGTTGCGATATCAAGATTGTCTTGTTTAAAAGATGAATCGCCATTCTTTGCAGGGTCGAAGCCTGCTTCTCTGTGAATCCTATTCCTCAGCGCATCTATATAATTATACATGTCAGTTGAAATCTGTGTAACCCGCTCAGCTTTGGGATACCAAACGGCAGCTTTTGCTGCTGTTTCAGCCTGACTTTTCTTTTCAAGTAATGACGCCATTACTTGTTCAGTGGATTGTTTAACCGTAGTATTGGTAGCATTTAAGCTGTTATCTACTGTGCGAAAGGCATTGAGAATTTCAGCTGATACGTTTAGCGCTAACAGAGCTGTCAGCACTATATACATCAGGTTGATCATCTTTTGCCTTGGCTCTTTGGGGAGTGCCATAAATTAATCGGATTTTCTAGTTACTGATTTAGGTTTTTCATACTGGCAGTTAGCGGCCTGCCATTGCACTCAACATATTTCCATACACATTGTTCAAACGGGAAAGATTGTTAGCCAATCCACCTATTTGCTCCTGAACTTTCTTAGCATCTTCAGAGGTGTTGTTCATTACACTCGCTGTCTCCGCCAATTTTCCATAGAAAGTATTCAGCGCTTTCAAATGGTTATTGCTTTCCTGCAATTCCAGTTCATAAATCGTATTCAGTGATGACAGATTTTTTGTAAGCACCTGAATTTGATCGTGGAAAATGCGGGCACCGTCGCCAGCAGCATTAAAAGCACCAACAGAGTTAGCAGCATTCATGTAGGCATCTTTCACCTGCGTTAAAGCACTTGTTACTTCTTTTGTTTTCTGAGTGTAATCCCCCGTTGCGGCAACAACGTCAGTAATGTCATTCATGTTGCTGATGGTCGTGTTCAATTTCTTAAACCCTTCTCCTAAGCGATTCAGATTAGCCGGAGTGATGTCAGCTTCGATCATTGCTTTGTCCAATGATCTCAAAGCGCCACCTTCCGCTTCTACTACAACTTCATCTCTGTGGGAAGAATCTTTAACAGCCGGGTAAACAATGTACAATACGCCATAAGCCAGAAACACCAATGATTCGGTAGTCAAACCGATTTTCAGCCATAAATCTGCATCGGGAGCGTGAATAATTTTTCTCAATGCACCCCAGATTACTACTGCCGCAGCAATAGAGACAAAAACGTCAACGAGTTTACTTACTTTGGGAGGAATAGCAGCTGCCATAAAATTTGATTTTTAATTGAATATTGAAATTTTAGAGTTTTGGTTGCAATGGCAATCCAAAGATTTTTATTAATTATTTGCGACGACCACCTGATTGAGCAGGAAGGTCAATTACAGTTCTGAAACCGATGTAAGATTTAGATGTGTCCTGATACTCGTAGGTACGTGTACCCGTTTGCAGGTAATAGCCCACGTCTTTCCAGCTTCCGCCGCGAAGCACTTTGCGCTTCATTTTTGGAGGATCAGTGTCTTTTGCATTCCAGCGCACATCTGGGTTCATATCGTGCTGAAACGTGTAAGAACCTTCATAGTAAATGGTGCTCGTCCACTCAGCCACGTTGCCGGACATATTATAAAGACCCCAATCGTTTGGCCAATAAGCATCAGCTCTCACCGTGTAGAAGCCCCCATCTTCGGGGTAGTTACCACGACCCGGCTTGAAGTTGGCGAGTAAACATCCTTTTTTATTTCTCAGGTAATAATTACCCCATGGAAACATGGATTGTGAGCGACCGCCTCTTGCTGCGTATTCCCACTCACCTTCGCTCGGCAGACGAAAGTCAGATTCCTGAACTCTTTTCTTGCCTTCCAGCCATGAGTTGAGGTAATGCGTGCGCCACTCAGCAAAAGCACTCGCCATTTTCCAGGTAACACCCACGACCGGATAGTTGCCAAAAG
>JAEZJD010000190.1 GCA_023436425.1 Bacteroidota bacterium
CTCTCGTGAAGCCCACCGACCTTCGGAGAGTAAACCTTGCGTTTATGACAATGAACGGCATCGCAAGCGTGGTTTTTGCAGTATTTGTCGTCGCAGATTTAATCTTCTTCTGATGCCTCGGATTTTGGCTATTGATTACGGCAAAAAACGCACTGGTCTCGCGGTGACAGACCCGCTAAAGATTATTGCAACAGGGTTGACAACAGTGGAAACACCGAAGCTGATTTCATTTCTAAAAAATTATTTCTCCAACGAAGCCGTCGAATTAATCTTAATCGGAATGCCGACAAATTGGGATGATTCCGACACACATGCTACACCGCTGGTAAAAAAATTTATTGAGCAGTTGAAAAAGCATTTTCCAACGCTCCAAATCAAAGAAGTTGATGAACGATATACGTCAAAGATGGCGACGCAGGCAATGTTGCAAATGGGGCTAAAAAAAAAGCAACGCCAAAATAAGGCGCTGGTCGATGAAATTGCTGCTACAATAATGCTGCAGGAGTATTTGCAGTCGAACATTTAAGATTTAATATTGAACCAAGCGCCTGAAAGGTTTTTTCAAAATTTTACATTTGTAATTAAATATTACATTCAATAGTACACAATAATGATTCTTCCGATAGTAGCATACGGACACCCAATCTTGCGAGAGGTTGCTAAAGACATCGATCAGAACTATCCGGACCTGCCAAAGCTGATTGAAGACATGTGGGAAACCATGTACGCCAGCAATGGAGTTGGTTTGGCAGCTCCTCAAATCAATAAAAACATCAGGGTTTTTGTTGTTGACAGCTCGCAGATTTTTGCCAACATGGATGAAGATGAAAGGGAGGAAAATGATTATCCGGATGCACCCGGCATTAAGCAGGTGTTTATCAATGCTCATCTTGTGGAAGAAGCAGGCGATGATTGGCCGTACAATGAAGGATGTCTAAGCATTCCAAAAATTCGTGAAGATATTTATCGCGCCGAAGAATTGACTTTGGAGTATGTGGATGAAAACTTTCAAAAGCATGAAAAAACTTTCGATGGCGTTACAGGCAGAATAATTCTACACGAATACGATCACATTGACGGAAAGCTATTCATCGACCATCTTCCGTTACTCAAACGCAAACTGCTGAAACGCAAGCTGGATGACATTTCAAAGGGTGCTGTGAAAGTGGATTATAAAATGCTGTTTTCCAGAAAATGAGATGGCTTCTCTGCTTCATATCCTTTTTTCCCGCATTACTCTTTGCGCAAAATGACACCACCGATTTGGAGGCACTGAGCAGGATGACAACATTGAGCGAAGTAGTTATCCGATCGGACCTGAACACCGTAAAACTGCTGAAGCGAATTAAAGAAGACACCACTTTTTACAAAGCTTTTCGCAATCTGCGGGTGCTGAGTTTTACCTCTATTAACGATATAAAAATGCTGAATAAGAAAGGCAATATACAGGCATCGTTATACAGTAAAACAAAGCAGAAGAGGGAGAACGGTTGCCGCACAATGGAGGTACTGGAAGAACGCACAACCGGCGACATGTATAAAAAAGGGCGACTTAATTATTTTACAGCGGAACTATACGCCGGACTGTTCTTCACAAATGGAAAAGTTTGCGGTGAAAACAACGTGGTGGCTGGTATTGAGAGAAATGTTCGCGGAAAGAGCGGGATTGAAAAACATAAAGAACAGCTGAAGATGATGTTTTTTAACCCCGGGAAAAAAATCCCAGGCATTCCTTTCATTGGTGATAAGATTGACATTTTCAATCCTGATGTGGCTAAACATTACAACTTTTCGATTGACATGGGAGAAATCAATGGGCAGAATTGCTACGTGATGAAAATTATTCCCCGCGACGATGTCGATAAAGACAAAGTTGTTTTCGACAACATTACAACCTGGTTTAATGAAAAGACCATGGAAATCGTTGCGAGAAATTATGACCTTAGCTACAACACGCCAGCTTATGATTTCGATGTGCACATGGAAGTGCTTATGACGAAATATAAAAATTATGTCGTTCCGCAAGTACTTCGATATAAAGGCAACTGGAAGGTAATTTTTCAGGACAGAGAACGGGCAGTGTTTACAGCAACACTGAGTGATTTCAAAGATTAACTCTCTACTTCTTCAACAGATAAATGTTTTTCATGCAAAAGCTTGTTGTTCAAAATACAATTACCATTAACGCATCTGCAGACGAAGTGTGGGACGTCCTCACCAATCCACAGCAGACAAAAAAGTACATGTTTGGCTGCGAAACCGTTTCAGATTGGACGATTGGAAGTGATCTATTTTGGAAAGGCAGCTATGAAGGACAAGAAATGGTTTTCGTCAAAGGAAGAATTTTGGAAATTGAACCCAAAAAAGTTTTAAAGTACACAGTTATTGATCCAAACGCTTCCTATCCTGATCTTCCAGTAAACCATCTTAACGTAACCTACGAATTGCATGAAGCAAACGGTGAAACCACGTTAACTGTTTCGCAGGATGGATTTGAAAATGCAGCGGACGGAGAAAAAAGATATCGAGACGTCTACAACAACGGGCAGGGCTGGTATCCGATTTTGGTTTTGATTAAAGATTTAGCTGAAAAGCAGTAATATGTTTTCCGGCATCACTTCACAACTACTTCATCAATAAAAATATGGCTTGGACTGCCGGCGCTTTCATGCCATGCAGGTAGTTTGCCGCCGTTTAAAGCTTTTATTTTGACATATCTCGTCTGAACGTTTACGGCTGTTCCCAAAGCC
>JAEZJD010000204.1 GCA_023436425.1 Bacteroidota bacterium
GTGGTGGACCACGAGGCGGTGGTGGTGGATTTCAAGGTGGTGGCGGCTTCGGTGGCTTCGGCGGGGGCGGAAACTTTTTCGTTGGTCAGCAGAATGGTATCAACAAAACAAATGCTTTCGGTATCAATTATTCAGACCTCTGGGGCAAAAAAATTACAGCAACCGGAAGTTATTTCTTCAACAATACGAACAACAACACGAACCAATTATCCAACACGCAATATTTCACCGGAACATTTTTAAACAGCTTTGACACTACACTTGCGGGGAGCACGAACACAAATCACAGAATCAACGTGCGCCTCGAGTACAGAATCGATTCAGCCAATACTTTGATTGTTACGCCGAACGTTAGCTTCCAGGCAAATAATTCTGATCGTGATATTTCGAGAAATGCTTTTTTTAATACCGGTTACCCATACACGAGGAGAATAAATGAAAACACCACCAGCAGTGATCGCACGGGAAAGAATTTGAACAACAATATCCTATTCAGACACTCTTTTCCAAAACGTGGAAGAACATTCTCCATCAACCTGAATACATCTTACAATGACAGAACGGGAGAATCTTATGTTACTACTTTCCAGAGATCCTTCACCAGCAGCAGTTTTCTTGACACTGCTTCCCGCAGGTTTACTGACCAGGATAACAACGGATTAAATCTGTCAACAAACCTGAATTACACCGAACCGCTGTCAGATAAATCACAGCTTCAGTTCAGCTATAATCCGTCCATGTCAAAAAGTAAATCGGATCAGGAAACGTTTGGCTACAATACGGCTGAAGGAAAATATTCATCATTTCTCGACAGCCTTTCAAACAAATTTGAAAACAAAACTGTTGCACACAACGCAGGACTTTCCTACCGTTGGGGCGATCGCGACAGGCAACTATCTTTTGGTGTTGAATATCAAAATACAAATTTGAAAAGCGACCAGGTTTTTCCGCGAACGCTGCAGGTAGATAAAACGTTTGGAAATTTCCTTCCCAACGCGAATTTGAGATACAAGCTCTCAACAAGAAGTAACATTCGCCTGTTCTACCGGTCGCGGGTGAATAATCCTTCGGTGACGCAACTGCAGAATGTGATTGACATCACCAATGCGCCTTACTTCAGCGTTGGCAATCCTGCTCTTGAGCCGCAGTTTATGAACATTGGAAGTACGCAATACACGTACACCAACACGGCAAAAGGACTTCTGTTTGTTGGAAACATTTTCCTGCAAACGGCAAACAATTATATCTCCAACGCCACCTTCACCCCGACGAGAGATTCGGTGGTAAACGGACAGCTTCTGCGTCTCGGGGATCAGCTTACAAAGCCGGTGAACCTTGATGGTTACACAAGTGCCAGAGCCAATCTTACGTTTGCCGTTCCTGTTAAACTGATCAAATCGAATGTTAGCATCGATGGTGCCGTCAGCTATGTGAACACGCCGGGAATAATCAACAACATTAACAACGTAACGAAAACTATCATCTACACAGCCGGAACGGGAATAGCAAGTAACATCAGCGAGTATATTGATTTCAACATTAGATACAGAGCAAACTTTAATGAGGTGACGAATGAAACCTTCCCTGCACGCAACGATAATTATTTTCAGCACTCCGCTGCTGTTCAGTTGAACCTGCTTTCCAAAACGGGATGGTTTTTCCAGAACGATTTAAGCAACGAATTCTACAGCGGTTTATCTGAAGGGTTTAATCAGAATTACACTTTGTGGAATATGAGTGTAGGTAAAAAGTTTTTGTCGAACAGAAAAGGTGAGTTGAAGCTGAGTGTATTTGACTTGTTGAAACAAAATCAAAGCATTAGCCGAAACATTACAGAAGCTTATATTGAAGACGTGCAAAACCAGGTGTTGCAACAATACTTTATGCTGACGTTCACTTACAACCTGCGCAATTTTGGAACTGCAGCACAAAGGCAACAAAACAGGGACAGAAGTAACTGGATGATGGACAGATAACGAGCTTAATATTTTACCAACATCGTCTGTTGAAGAGAACGGATGATGTTGGCGGAATATGTACAATCACTGTAGTTTGTTTTTCAATGCCGTCCAGCCGCCGCCATTGTACACTTCTTTAAACCCGTTTTGTTTTAAGATATATTTTGCTGACGCACTCCTCATGCCCGATGCACAGCAGGTGATAACAGGTTTGTCTTTTTTGATTTTCGAAAGGTTGGTTTGTAGATTTTGCAGCGCAATATTTACAGAGCCCTTGATGTGACCTGCTGCATATTCGCCGGGAGTTCTTACATCTATAATCTGCGCGCCGTTGTTGAGCAGAGACTTGTAATCTGCGGAAGGGCGGAATCCAAGAAATTTTTTAAAGAGTTGAATCATGGCAGTTTGTTGATTTATGAGGAACTGTTATTCAGACTTATCGTTCCTTTATGATGAGCATAGCATATCTACACTTTATTCCAATTGGTTGCCGCGTTTGGCGTCCGTTCACTTCGCGGCACTTAGTTATTGTTGTTCGTCATTCACCGGTTTATTCTTTTGGAACATGTTGAATAACAAACCGCCCATTATGCCTCCGTATAAGCTGCTATTCAACGGCTTCGATGTGATGGCGCAGCCGCTTGTGCAGCCAATGAAGTAATAATATGCAAAACCCAGGATGCCCCCAATCAGAGCACCAATAACAGTAAGTTTATATTTGCTCAACAAGTTCAGTGGTTAATTTATTAGTGAAAATTTGTTCACCGTTATAGTTCACTTCCCATGTTACAGGCAGCGCTCTTTTCAGCATGTGACTAACGCCACAATATTTTTCCTGCGAGTCTGTTACAGCGTCTAATGCAGCCTGTTTGTTTTCCTCTTTCCCTTTGAACTGGTAGTCTACATGAATCTCAGTGTATTCGATCGGTGGCTTTTTGCTGATTTCTCCAGTAACCTTTATCGTCAGTTCATCCACCTCTTTATTCGTTTTGCGCAAAATGGCTACAATGTCCATGCCTGTGCAGCCGGAAAGTGCTGACAGCACGAACGGTTTTGGAATCGGTCCGTTGTCTTCTCCGCCCACCCGTTCGGGAGCGTCCATTACAATTGTATGTCCATTAACCAAAGCGTTGAACTGCATTTTTCCCATCCATTGGGTTTCTATTTCGTGTGCCATAAACCGGATTTTGTTCGGACAAAAGTGCAATACAAAACTGAGTAGTTTGGTGACTTGGGTCACATTTCAGGAGCGGGTTCGTTCAGATTTTCATCAGTTTTATCTGGTGGCGAAGCAGACGCGAATTACCTCACGTGAACATGCCACGGCTGGAGTTCGCTTCCATTTGGCGCAGTAATTCAGGTTCGGAAACGTTATGGAACTGATCGGAAATATTCATGTTCGGGGTGGTTCAGCCTTCAATCCACTGACCCACTGTGATACAAAATCTAAGTTAGCACTTCAACCCTGCTTTTTCAAAGCTGATGTTGTGTGATGTTCCTTTCAGTTTGTGGATTATTTTTTCGACTGGAGCTGTTGTAACAACGCTATCTTATCAGCGAAGCACCATTGCTCAACAATTTTTCCGTCTGTTAATCTATAGATCGATGTTTCGTAAATAGAAATTTTATTTCCAGTTGAGTCTATTCCGTTCGTAGTTCCTTGATGCGTACCTGTAGATTTGTATCTGGTAACAACTTTGTTATTTTCAGCAATCATATCTACAATTTCTTCGTGCCAGTCAGGAAAGGCTTTGTGCTGATCGATAATTTCTCTTGCTGTTCCATCAATTCCCTTCCATTCATAACCTGCTAAAAAGTGGCAAACAAAATCAGGTGTGATAAGTTCATTCAGCTGGTCGATCTTGTTATTCGACCATACTAAATGAAAACGCTTTACAACTTCACGATTGGTACCTAGATTGTCCTTTTTTGTCTCAGTCGTACAAGAAAAAAATAATATGCTCGTGAATAAAAAAATTAGAATCCTCATCTTTCAATCGTTTAGGTTAAATAGCGAACCGGTGACGGCTTGCTGCTATGTCGGTTTTTTAATTGGTTTGCCAACAACTGAAGCCGGATGATGAACTAATGTACAAGTTTATTTCTACTGCTCAATAGCGTTTCGTCAAGCTGGATGAAGCACAATAACGAAACAACAGACGAAGTTTTTATTCTTCAAGCCGCAATAACGCCAAACCAATGTTATGCGGTCGTCTTTTTCTCCGCTGTTAATATTGTGTGTGTTTCAAATTCGGTTTCAGTTCTTTTGAAGTCTACACTGAATATTTTTAACAGGGAAAAATTATTTTTTGAAAGTTGTTGTGTCAAATCATCCAACCTGTAATAATAAAAAAATGTTCTATCACCGCTGCTGGCTTTTTTAAAGCCCGATTTATTCGGGTTTCCTTCAACAAAGCTTATATAGATCAGTCCTTCTTCACTAAGCAAACCGTAGCAGTCTCTAATCAATTTTTGGCTATCTGTCGGTGATAAATAGGGAAAACAAAAACCACAAATTATTGCGTCATATTTTGTTTTGATTTCGTCAATTTGACGAATGTCCATTATTTCGAAACGAGCTGTCGGATTATTCTTTTTCGCAAGTTCTATCATAGTTGGTGCAATGTCAATTCCGAATATGTCAAAGTCTGGTCTTGCTGACAAAAGGTACTTTGTAATGTTTCCTGGTCCGCAACCAATTTCTAAAATCTTTGCTCTGGCTTTAGTAATTGAATTGCATATAAAATCATAAGTGTCATTGTATATGTTCAAGTCCATAAACTTGTCCTGATATAATGAGGCAACCTTATTCCAAGTTTCAAAAGTTTCTTTGTATTTGTCCATTTTAAAGTCGTTTCCTAAAATGCCGCATAACGTTCCGGGTATTTCTGCAGCAGCGGAATTTCGAATTACATCAGACTAAATTTATTGGTAAAGTGGAATAAAGATTATTGGTAGAACAGTTATTCGTCAGCCGCTGTTGCAGAAAGATCATGTTGCCTGCATGTGCCTTTAGTCGCATTAAGGTTCTATGCCCAAAATAAGAAGCGGTACTGGTGGATTTCCACGTCCATGTCGCAACACGTTATAAACTTCACCTTCGTAGTAAGCCACACCTGACGACATTTGAACTTGCATTTTCTTTGTCGGCAGAACTTCAATGCCAACATTAATAATGCCACCTGAATAAAACAGCAAGTGCTTTACAAACAAGTCAAATGCAACAAAGGCATATTTTCCAAACTGCACTTCAATGGCTACTCCGTCTTTTACAAAATCAGTTTGCTTGAATGATGATAATGGATTTGTTATGCCATTTTCAATCAGATGTTTTCTTTGTTCTTCATAAGAAAGCGGAACGATTTCTTGCATCAATTTTCTGTCTGTGGTGAGATAGTATTTATAACGACTTTCAAACCATTCTTTTGCTCTGAACCGTTCAATAAAAACTCGGTTTAATGCAATAGGACTGAAAAGCATTTTGCCTTTCATAGTTTTTTCTTTGCTCTCCTTCGTCATCAAAACATTTGCATCAATACCTTCTATGATGCCCTTAATTTCTTCGTATAAATTGTTGTGGTGAACAATCAAATATTCTTCGCCGTTAAGATGAGAGTACTTCTGTGCAATTGTCATTTGTGTCCGTTTGTGCCTCTGCCGTTTACATATTCAAATTGCAGCCATTCTGGTGGAACCTTTGAAACTTTATCGTTACCTGAAGGCTTATGAATTTGCTTGTTTATAGGTCTGATTTTTAATTTGCCTTCTTTGAAGTCTGTAATTCTTTGTCTGGCTATTTTGCAATAATTTTCATCTCTTTCGATGCCAATAGCATTACGTTCATTTTTAATTGCTGCAATTACAGAAGAGCCAACACCTGCAAACGGGTCAAGCACCCAACTTTTTTCTGCTGTCAAGGCAAGAACACAACGTTCAACTAATTCAATAGGAAATTGACAAGGATGGTCAACCTTTTCGGGGTGGTTTGATTTTACGTTAGGAATATCCCACATAGATTTGTCCCAATCCTGTTCAATAATTTCCCAAATATCGCTTGGATTTTTTCCTAAAGGGTTGCCCGATATCTGCCCTTTTTTCGGTCCTTTGAAGTGGCGTTTACCTGGGTATTTTGAAGGTACTCTTACGTTGTCAAGATTGAAAATATAATTGTCTGTTTTGCTAAACCATAAGATTGTTTCGTAGCGTCCGCTAAAACGATTTGAAGCATGAAGCCCGTGTCCGAAATGCCAAATGATGCGGTTTCTTAATTGCAGACCGTGTTTTTTGAAAATTTGGTAATAATAAATGTCAAGCGGAAATACTTCGCCTTTGTCAACATAGTTTCCAACTTGCCAACATAAATTTCCTTTATCTGAGAGAGTTCGCACAAGCTCATTTATGATTTCTTCCTGTGTTTCTAAGTACCTTTCAATGCTGGTTTTTGTCTCATAAGACTTGCCAACGTTATAAGGTGGTGAAGTAATGATAAGGTCAAACTTGCCGTCGTCGAATTTCTTCAACACGTCCAAACAATCGCCTTTTTTTATCTCGTAGTCCGTGTCAGGGCTGATATAGTCAAACAATGGCTCTTTCACCTTCATCGTCTTGCTAAGTTCATTAGTGCCAAATTTAGCATATAATCTCTGGGATTATAAAGTTGTATCAAAGAGTAGGGTAGGTTGTGGAAAAACTCTTTAGAAGTACGGAGGCTCAATGCCATTGCAGGCAACTGACAAATATACGACACCCCAATTCGTTAGAATGCTGATTTTCATCAGATGTGATTTCATTCTTATTGATAGAATGCTGGATCTACACCCAAAAACGAAAGGTTCTTCTATCGCCCAAACAGCTTATCTAACTGCGGCTCGGTGAGGCTGAAGAGATGGCCGTCTTTTGTAGAGAGCACTACCTGTACATTTTTCAGCGATCGAAAATTACTCAGCATCACATCTGTGTCACCTACGGTGAGTTCAGTTGCAAACGTCACCACATTTTTTTGCGGTAAGTTCTCCGGCAGAAAACCGGCTTTCAAGCTTTTGTTCAAATTTTCTCTTGCCTGCTCACCGCCAGCGAAAGTGATAGACTGGTACTTCGCCAATTGCTTGTAATTCTGATCGATGTAAAAAAGGGTGTTCAATGTGTCGTTGCCATCAACGGTGTACGTCAGTTGTGCAATGAGATCATAGCCAAACTTTACAATACCAACCACCTTTGCTTCCGGTGTGGCGATTTCAAGATGTTTTACCTGGGTTTGTGCGAAAGTTGTAGCTGAAATAATGCTGAATAGCAAGATGCCAATAAGTTTTTTCATAGATGAGGATTTGGTGGACCAAAATAGTAAAACCGGTCGGAGTTTGCAAGCTAATTAACGTTCATCTTTCCACACAGTGCGAACATGAGTTGCTTTTTCCAAAAAGTCGGCGCATCTGCCGTCGCCTTTGCCGGTAATTCCTCCGTCAGGGGCACAAATCACATTGCAATCTTCATCATACACGTAATTGTACTGGTCGCAACAGTCGCTGCTGAAATAAAAAACGCTCTTGCCGTTGTATACATATTCTTCCACATGTGCAGGCGGATTTTGCTTAGGTTGGGCTTGTAGGGTAGCAATTTTCTTCTGAATGCACGGCGGTAACTGCGTCAACTGTTTTCTACAACCGTTATAACTGCTGCTTACGAGAAGAACAATGGCAACTAATTTCATCATAAAACAATCATTGGCAACGGAATGACAGACTAAATTCGCAAAGCGTTGCAATTTATGGAGAAAAGCAATTTTGTTGATCAGATACGCATTTACGCCAGGAGCGGACATGGTGGCGCTGGCATCAAACATTTTCGTCGCGATAAGTTAACGGCGATGGGTGGGCCCGACGGGGGCGATGGTGGCCGCGGTGGTCATATCATTCTGAAAGGCAACCAAAACCTTTGGACGCTGCTTCACCTGCGTTACTACAAAAATGTGATTGCCGAAAACGGAGAGAACGGAAGTGATAACAACAAAACAGGTGGCAACGGTAAGGACATAATCATAGAAGTGCCGCTGGGAACTATAGCGAAAGATGAAGAAACAGGCGAAAAAGAAATTGAAATCTTGTTTGATGGCGAAGAAAAGATTTGGTTGTCGGGAGGCAAAGGTGGATTAGGAAACACCCATTTTAAAACGGCAACGAACCAGGCGCCGGAGCATGCGCAGCCGGGTTTGCCGGGAGAAGAAGGCTGGAAAGTGCTCGAACTAAAAGTGCTTGCCGATGTGGGCCTCGTAGGCTTTCCGAATGCAGGAAAGTCAACGCTGCTATCGGTAATGACGGCAGCGAAGCCAAAGATTGCTGATTATGCATTTACCACCATCACGCCTAATCTTGGGATTGTGGAATACCGCGATGGGAAAAGTTTTTGTATTGCAGATTTGCCGGGCATCATCGAAGGCGCTGCTGAAGGAAAAGGTTTGGGTCACCGGTTTTTGAGGCACATTGAACGCAACGCTGTTCTGCTGTTTGTTATACCAGCCGACAGTAAGGACCATAAAGACGAGTTTCAGATTTTGTACAAGGAATTGGAACAATACAATCCGGAATTGCTGCATAAAAAGTTCCTGCTTGCTATAAGCAAAAGCGATATGCTGGATGATGAACTGATGAGAGAAGTTGAAAACGAATTACCACCCGAAATCCCGCACATCTTTATTTCTTCAGTCACTAATTACCACATCCAGGAGCTGAAAGATCTGCTTTGGAATGCCCTGAACGCAGGCTAGAATGAACTTCCCGCCGCTGCCGTTATCTTTGCCGCATGCAGGATGTGCTTCACAAAATTGATGTATACAGAAAAGAAATTGAGAGTTTCCCAATCACGAACGGCCAACAACTGGAGGAGTACCGGATAAAATTTCTCGGAACCAAAGGGATTGTGAAATCTCTTTTTGGAGAAATGAAAAATGTTCCTGTTGAGAACAAAAAAGAATTTGGTCAAATACTGAACGAGTTCAAGCAATTTGTTGAAGCAAAGTATGAAGACGGGAAATTATCTGCGGCGACCGACCAACCAACAGCAAAGAACGACATTGATATTTCCCTTCCCGGCGACCCGATTGAAATTGGTGCACGGCATCCTGTTACG
>JAEZJD010000238.1 GCA_023436425.1 Bacteroidota bacterium
CCACACAGGGCAGCAGCGGCGGACCACAGGGGATTTTAAACGTTAGTTTTATTGAAGAAGTGAAGTTGAGCACTTCTGCCTTCGATGCCAGATACGATAATGCTTTGAGCAGCGTATTTCAGTTCAGACAAAAAACAGGCAATACACAAAAATTGCAGGGAAATGTCCGCCTCAGCGGAACGGAAGTGGCAGCCACATTCGATGGTCCGTTGTCAGCTCGAACATCCTTTCTTTTTTCAGCCCGCAGAAGTTACCTGGAACTATTGTTCAAAGCTTTGGATCTGCCCATCCGACCTAATTACTGGGACTTTCAATTCAAAAGCACAACAAAAATCAACGACAAACTAACACTAAGTATGCTGGGGATTGGCGCTATTGATGAATTCAGCTTTGCAGCACCAAAGGAAGCCACTCCTGAAAAGTTGTATGCCATCAGCAGCAGCCCAAACATAAACCAATGGACCTACACCGCCGGCGCCACATTGAGAAAGTTGATACCATCGGGTTATTGGAATTTGTCACTCAGCAGAAACACTTTAGACAACACGGTGGACAAATTCATGGACAATCAAAAGCCGCAGGAACAAGAACGAACAATATTAATACGCAGCAATGAAACAGAAAATAAACTGCGCTTCGATGTTACGAAAAACTCGAACGACTGGAAAATCAGTTACGGCCTGGTGGCACAGTACGTGCAGTTCAACAATAAATTTCAGCAGGTATTCCGCCCGGAATTACGGGACAACCAGGGAAACATCATTCAGGATAAAGTCGAATTCAAAACATCAACTGGGAGTGATTTCCTTCGGTATGGCGCCTTCGTGCAATTAGGCAGGAGGATTTTAAACGAACGGATTGCGTTGAGCGGTGGTGTGAGAGCAGATGGGAATAACCTGTCCAATAGCGAAACGAATCCGTTTAAACAATTGAGTCCGCGCATCAGCGCCAGTTATGCGCTGTCGCAAAAAATTAATTTGAGCAGCAGCTATGGCATTTATTATCGTTTACCAGGTTATACGCAAATCGCATTTTCCAATGCGTCAGGCGCTGCGATCAATCCCGCGAATTATATAAAAAGCAATCACGCGGCCGGAGGATTTGAATACCTTCCAAACAGCAGTTTTCGAATGACGCTTGAAGGATTTTATAAATGCTATAATAAGTACCCTGTTAGCATCCCTGACGGAATCAGTCTTGCAAATAAAGGAACTGAGTTTGGTGCCATTGGAAATGAGCCGGTGGTTCAGAACGGAAAAGGTCGTGCATATGGCTTCGAGTTTTTTCTGCAAAAAAAACTGACCAAGAAATTTTTCGGTGTCTTTAGTTATACGCTTTTTTGGAGCCAGTTTACCAATCGCGACGGAAACTATGCCCCGGCATCGTGGGACAACAGGCATCTGATTAGTTTCACCACCGGTTACAAATTGCCAAAAGAATGGGAAGTGGGGCTGAAATTTCGTTATCAGGGTTCCGCGCCATACACTCCGTTCGATCTGAATGCAAGCCGTGCGAATTTTATCACATTGGGAACAGGAGTTTTGAATTATGGATTGGTAAATTCTCAGCGATTGCCGGCGTTCCATTCTGCAGACATAAGGATTGATAAAAAGTGGAACTTCCGCAAAATCGCTCTTGATCTATTTGTGGATGTACAAAACTTTTACGGAGCAAAGAGCGCAGGCATGCCGCAATACACGTTTAAAAGAAACAACGATAACACAGCATTTATTTCTACTGATGGCAACCCTGTAAACTTAAATGGCAGCAACGGCATACCGCTGATTCTTGATAATATCGATGGAAACGTTCTGCCGACCATCGGGTTTATCGTGGAGTTCTAATTAGTAAAGAGAAAAGTCGGGAGCAACTGACTTACTAACTAAACAAGGTCGTGCCCCAGCTTATCCCGCTTGGTATTGAGATATTTTTCATTGTGCGGATTAGATTCAATTTTTATCGGCAGGTTTTCTACAATCTCCAACCCATAACCAATAAGTCCCACACGTTTTTTTGGATTGTTCGTTATCAAGCGAAGTTTTGTAACACCGAGGTAACGCAATATTTGCGCACCGACCCCGTAATCTCTTTGGTCGGTTTGAAACCCGAGATGAAGATTTGCTTCAACCGTGTCCATGCCCTGCTCCTGTAGTTGATACGCTTTAAGTTTGTTCAGCAAGCCAATACCTCGACCTTCCTGGTTCATATAAAGGATAACACCCTGACCCTCCTGCTCTACCATCCGCATGGCTTTATGCAACTGCTCCCCGCAATCGCACCGAAGCGAGCCCAAAATATCGCCAGTGAAACATGATGAGTGTACACGCACCATCACAGGTTGATTCGGCTCCCAATTGCCTTTGATCAACGCGAGGTGTTCGTTACTGGAGTTTTTTTCCTGGAAGGCAATTAATTTAAAGTGTCCATAACGTGTCGGCATGTCCACACGCACAACTTCTTCTATCAACGAATCCCCTTTGATCCGATACTCGATCAAATCTTTAATGGAAACAATTTTGAAATCAAATTTTTCAGCAATTTTCTTTAGTTCCGGAACTCTCGCCATTGATCCATCATCATTCATAATTTCTACCAATACTCCCGATGGCTCGAGACCTGCCAATCTCGCCAGATCCACTGCTGCTTCGGTATGTCCTGCTCTCCGCAGCACGCCGCCTTTTTTCGCAATAAGCGGAAATATATGTCCCGGTCGGCCTAGCTCCTGTGGATTAGTAGCCGGATCTATCAAAGCCTGGATGGTTTTTGCCCTGTCCTGAGCAGAAATTCCAGTGGTGCAGCCATGGCCTAACAAATCGACAGAAACGGTAAAAGCTGTTTCGTGCAAAGCCGTGTTATTGTTCACCATCAACTCCAGCCCCAATTCTTTTGCTCGCTCTTCCAATAGCGAGACACAGATTAATCCTCGGCCGTGTTTGCTCATGAAGTTGATCACTTCGGGAGAAACAAACCGGGAAGCGATCACAAAGTCACCTTCGTTTTCTCTGCCCTCATCATCAACAACGATGACGATCTTGCCCGCCTTAATGTCTTCAATAGCCGATTCGATGGAATTCAGCATTAATTTTTTTTACAAAAGTACACAATAGCCCTTGTTTGGCTGCTATGTTGAAAACGAGGAACCCGTTAAATGAAAAGCAGCAAAATCAACACTTTGCATGTCCTTGCATAAGTCACAAATGTTAATATTTAGGGAAAGCAATATGCTGATAAACCTTTTTCTTTGCTCACGAAAATCTAACAATTTTATGCTTAAGAGAATTTTGTATTTACTAACGATTTCGCTTTTGACATCTGTCGCCTATTCGCAGGTGACTACCAGTAGCCTTACGGGATCCGTTAAAGGGGCTAACGGTCAGGCATTGCAAGGCGCCACGATCGTAGCCGTCCACCAACCATCTGGGACGAGATATTCGACCACAACTAGTTCTACGGGGCAATTCAACATTCCGAACATGAGGGTTGGAGGTCCCTATGAGGTTACAATTACCTATGTGGGCATGGAACCCCTCCGTTTTACTGATTTGAATTTGCGTCTCGCAGAAGCTTTCGTGTTGGACGCAAATATGACCGCTGCGTCAGCTGCCATGCAGGAAGTTGTAGTGAGCGCTACAGGTAGAAGCAGTGTTATTAACTCGAAGAGAACAGGATCTGTAACCAATCTTGGGCGCAGAGAAATAGAAAATATGCCGACCGTTACACGCAGCTTAAACGATTTGATTCGTGTGACGCCACAGGCAACTTCGACTTCGACTGGTTCTATCGGAGGCGGTAATTACCGCCAGAACTACATCACGGTAGACGGATCGGATTTCAACAATACCTTCGGAATAGGTGGCAACTTACCCGCCAATGGCTCTCCAATTTCTCTTGACGCTTTAGAAGAAATATCAATAAACTTAACCCCTTTCGACGTAAAACAATCTGGTTTTATTGGAACAGCCATTAATGCCGTTACGCGTTCCGGAACAAACAGTTTCAACGGTTCTGTCTACACTTTCTTTAGAAGCGATAAGCAACAGGGAAACGAGGTTGGTAACAACACTCCGTTCTTAAAGCAGAGGTTGCAGGAAAATATTTACGGCTTCCGTGTTGGCGGTCCAATCATCAAAAACAAACTATTCTTCTTCTTAAATGGAGAAACAGGAAAAAGAACTACGCCGGGTCAAACCAGATTTGCTGCTACTTCGGCCGCGCCTTTTGGAAGTTCTCCGGAAATTGTTCGTCCCACTGTTGGTTTCATGGATTCCGTCAGTAACTACTTACAAAGCACGTACGGCTATGAAACAGGACCATATCAGGGCTATGACTTTATAAATGACAATACTCGCTTTGTTGCACGCTTAGACTGGAACGTTGCCGCTCATCACAGGTTTAATGTGCGCTACAGCCAGGTGGAGAGCAGTTCTCCTAGTTTCGTGAGTACTTCCCGTAGTCCTTTAAGTGGCTATTCTTCAGGCAATGGCTTTCCACGGCAAGGAAACAATCACTTATGGTTTAAGAACTCGAACTACTATCAGGAAGCTAACTTTTATTCGCTGGCGGCTGAGTTGAACTCCACTTTTGGTAAAGTGGGTAACACCTTTAGAGGCACTTACACGCATCAGGCGGACCCAAGAAGCTCTGATAGCAAGATATTCCCGTTTGTAGACATTCTTGATGGCAGTAATTCGGTATCTACTTCTGCTCCCGGATCGGTGTTGACCTCTTTTGGATACGAGCCTTTTACGTTCGGCAATTTGCGTGACGTTACGACAACATCGTTTGTAGATTATATAAGCTATACGCAAGGGAAACACAATTTCACGCTAGGTGGTCAGGCAGACTTTAGTGCTACGAAGAATGGCTTCCAGCGATTTGGAACAAGCTACTATACTTTCCGTTCCTGGAGTGATTTTGTGAATGGTGTAAAGCCGGTGGACTTTGCCATTACGTATCCCCTCAACCCAGAGTTAGAGCAAGCCTTTCCACGGTTCAAGTTTGCACAGTTTTCTGCGTATGTACAGGATGAAATGAGCCTGTCTAACAACTTCAAACTTACGTTGGGATTGCGGGCCGATCTTCCGTCTTATCTTGATATTCCAGAAATTCAAACACATCCGCTTGTAGCACCATTAAGTTTTGAAAATGGACTGAAACTCAATACAGGTCAGCTTCCTGAAACAAGGGTTATGTGGTCTCCGCGGTTGGGCTTCAACTATGATGTTAATGGTGATCGCACTTTGCAATTGCGCGGCGGAACAGGGATCTTTACCGGTCGTGTACCAACGGTTTGGATCGTTTCACAATCAGGTGATAATGGTATGTTACAATTCACGCAAACATACCAAACTACTTCAGCGAACAGGAATAATCCATTGTTGTATGTAACGCCTGGACCATTCAATCCCAATCCAATGTATTATGTGCCCGGACAGCCTGGGAATCCTTCTGCGGCTTTCCCCAAAGCTGGCGCTGCGATACCGAGCACTATTAGTGCGATTGATCCCAATTTCAAATTCCCGCAAACCTGGAAAACCAGCTTAGGCGTAGATGCGAAGCTACCGTTTGGATTTGTCGGCTCACTCGAGGGAATTTACAATAAAGACCTAAACGTAGCTTTTGGCAAGAATCCAAATCTTGTGGCGCCGCAGCCATTGAATGTAACGGGCTATCCTGACAACAGAGTTGTGTATCCTGTAGCGGAGAACCAACGCTATATTAATCCAATTACTCCGGGAACATCACCGACTCCTGGACAACCTGTAGCGACAGGTACCGCGAATGCAGTACGCTTTGACCCTGCTTTCCTTACAAATGGTAAAGATGGATATTATTACTCAGTTACTGCGCGGTTGGAAAAGTCATTTGCATCAGGTTTTGGAGCAACTGTCGCATACACAAAAAGTCAGGCTAAAAATGTTTACGACGGAAGTGGTGATCAGCTGTTAAATACGTGGTCATTAACACAGATTGTAAATAATCCAAACAATCCACCATTGAGCTACGCGAACTATATTGTACCGGACCGCATAATAGCAGCAGTGACGTATGGCAAAGAATATCTGAAGCATTTAGCGACTCGGATCACCGTAACGTTTGAGGGCTCTATTCAGGGTCGTTTTTCCTACACGTACAGCAGTGATTTCAACAGAGACGGTCAAACTAATGACCTTATCTATATTCCAAAAGATGCAACAGAAATCAACTTTGCAGATCAAACTTATAATGGCGTAACCTATACGGCAAAGCAACAAAGTGATTTGTTTTTCAGGTACATAGATCAAGACAAATATCTTAGTGCTCATAGGGGCGAGTATGCTGAGCGGAATGGGGCAGAGATGCCATGGCGAAATGAAGTCGCGGTGAAATTTGTGCAGGATTTATTCACTACTGTCGGAGGCAAAAGAAACACACTTCAGTTCACGTTTGATATCTTCAACTTCGGAAACTTGTTGAATAAAAACTGGGGTATCTTCCAAACTGTCAATACTTCGGGAATTCTGGTACCAAGAAATGTTACCAGCTCAAGCACCGCAACACTAAATGTAAATGGCGTCGCCACTCCGGCCCCTGCCTATACACCTGGCGGCACTGCAAAACCTTTCTTCAGTCTTGCGTCTGATCGAAACGTACCCGTTACCAGTACGTATAGAGATAACAACTCACTCTCTTCGACATATTATATGAATTTTGGCTTTAGGTATATTTTTGGCAGGTAAAGAACTTACAAGTTGAGATAAAAAAACGTCCCGAAACCGGGACGTTTTTTATTTAGAAAAATTTGTTCGCTCTTTTGAATCCTTCCCCCAGCCCCACAACAAAAATCCTGGCATGGCTCTGCCCCAGGTGCCGACATCGTGCTTGCCATCGGCATAATTTATATACTCGATGTGTGAATCGGTATAGCCGAGTTTTTTCAACTCTTTTATCAGATCTAATGTATCGTCAATGGAATCAATGATTCCGTTATAATTTCGATCGGCTGTTTCATCGAGTGAACCTGTGGTGAAAAAAAATCGTAATCCACCGTTGTACGGTCCACGCCGCAGCTGCTGATGCATGATGCGATCCGTGTCATCGCTGTAGTCGTCACCAAGGGGTTTTGATCGCCACCAAAGTGATCCGGAAAACACTCCAACTGTTTGAAACACGTCAGCATGATTCCATGTAATGTCCAATGCTGAAAGCCCGCCGAGGGAAAAACCTGCGTATCCTGTTCTTTTGAATTGCTTTACTCCAAACTGTGTTGACACAAAAGGAAGCAGCTCGTAAAGAATAAAGTTCGTGAACGCTGCTGCTCTTGCACCGCGACCAGCGTAATCTTTCTGCTGAGCAGTTCCATACTCGTTTTTCCGGTCTTTGTTCGCATGAATGCCAACACATACAACAGGATGAAGGACGTTTTGGAGCAGCAAATCGTTATACATCGCTGCAAAATTCATTTCGTCCAAATCTTGTCCATCATTAATCAGCAAGAGCGACAATTCTTCGGCATGAGCGGTATTTTTCGGAATGTAGCAATCGAAGATCACGAATCGATTTAGATAATTTGATGCGATCGCTCTTTGCTGCACCACCAATAAAGAAAGTTCCTGTATAACCATTTGAAAGGCAGCGAAGGTAAAATCTTCATCTTTGGAATTATGTATTTTCGACGCCAATTAATTTTCTTTAATAATTAAACCAAGCAAATGAAAAAGATCGGAATCCTTTTCGGCCAGGAGCGCAGCTTTCCTACGGCATTTATCGAGCGGGTGAACAGCAAAGGAGTAGATGGAGTAATGGCAGAACCGGTTAAGATAGACAAGGTAGCACAGGGAGAGCCAACAGGTTACGCAGTGATGATCGACCGAATTTCGCAGGATGTACCTTTCTACAGAACATATCTCAAAAATGCTGCACTGACAGGCACGGCGGTGATCAATAACCCGTTCTGGTGGAGCGCAGACGACAAATTTTTTAATAATTGTTTGATGGTGAAGGTGGGTGTTCCCGTTCCTAAAACCGTCATCCTTCCATCGTACGAACATCCAACTGACACGAAGCCTGAATCTTTCAGCAACCTTGCTTATCCGCTTGATTGGGAGGGAATATTTGAGTATATCGGTTTTCCTGCTTACATGAAACCCTATGCAGGCGGTGGCTGGAAAAACGTTTACAAACTTAATAATCTCGATGAGTTTTATGAGAAGCATCAGGAAACGGGTCAGTTGGTAATGCTGTTGCAGGAAGAAATTATTTTCGAAGAGTATTACAGGTGTTATTGCATTGGCGGAAAACATGTACGTATTATGCCTTACGAACCGCGCAACCCACATCATTTGCGTTACCGTGCCGACTTCGCTCCTTCTCCTGAAAGACTGAAGCTAATGGAGGAAATTGTTTTGAGAATAAATCAATATCTCGGGTACGACTTCAATACGGTGGAACTTGCTGTGAGAGACGGTGTTCCTTTTGCCATTGACTTTGGAAATCCTGCGCCCGACGCCGAACGAACAAGTGTGGGCGATGAAAACTTTGAGTGGGTGGTGGAAACTGCAGCTAACTATGCTATCGAAAGAGCATTGGCACAGAAAGAAGGTCAGGATAATTTGCTTTGGGGCGAATATATCAAAAGAAGCGCGGCAGCTGAACCACTTATTTGATCAATATTCCATCCGCAAAACTTACTCATGGCTGAACATCCGTTCGGCCATTTTTTTGTCGTGGGCGTAAATATCCTCACGAAAATTCAGCTTGCCATTACCATCCACCCAAGCGGTAAAATAACTGATATAGACGGGTATGGGATTTTTCAATGTGACCCATGTTTCTTTCTCCTGATCCATTGCTTCATCCATTCTTTCCTGAGTCCATGTTGAATCCTGCTGCAGAAGGTAAGCAGCTAACTGTTCCGGTTCGCTAATGCGGATGCAGCCGTGGCTAAAAGCACGTTTGTTCTGTTGAAACAAAGTTTTAGCAGGCGTATCATGCAGGTAAATGTTGTACCTGTTCGGAAACAGAAATTTCACTTTGCCCAATGCATTGTTGCCACCGGGTTTTTGCCGGATCATGGGCAACCCATCGCTGTTTCCATACACTTCCATGTTTTGGCTGGACAGGTAATTGGAATTTCGTTTGATAGCGGGAAGAATCTCATTCCGCACAATGTTTGGCGTTACGTTCCAGTACGGACTGAAGACGATATATTTCATTTTATCGGAAAAAATAACGGTGCTGCTTCCTTCTTTGCCAACTACTATTTTCATTGTCAACGGCTCGTCCTCGCCGTCGTATACATGCAATTTGAATTCAGGAATGTTCACCACGATTCTTCGTTGCGTTTCATTTACCGGCAGCCAACGCATTCGTTCAAGATTAATTAATATTTGCTCAATCCTTTGCTCCGGCTTTACGTTCAAGGCTTTTACAAAAAACGAGTCAATTCTTCCCGTCGGGACCAGTCCTACCCTTTCCTGAAATATTTTAACCGCTTCCACCAACGGTGCGTCAAACTTATCCGTGCTGCCATCGGTATCAAGATCACCAAGTAAATACAGGTTGCGCCTGATCGTATGAATGGAAGTTGAGTGATCACCTTTCTTTAAGGTTTTTTTGAATCTCACATCTTCCCACTTATTGTTCGATACAATCTCGTGATACCGAAGCAGTTCTTTTTGGAGCAACTGGTATTGACGGCTGACGGGTTCCCATGCTTCAAGATTGTCGGCTTTTGTCTTTACGAGCGAATCGAGTAGCTCCACAGCATCAATCTTTTTTCGTGGAATATGCCATTGCATTTCTTCCGGATCTAGCTTGCCTGCATACGCATAATCGGTGAAAACAAAAAAATGATTCGTCAGCTCGAGCTCTGTTTCAATTTTCATTTTTGCATCCGGCACAACGCTGTTATCTAAAAGTTTTTGCATTTTTTGGTGCAGGAGTTGATCGGTATCAGATGTATCTTTTGGAATATTGGAATACTGATTATGCAGGTTCCAAAACGATTGCGCCTGCTCCGTTAAGCCATCTTCGCTGAACCATGCAAATTGGTAGTTTCGGCTATTGTAGAAGCTGCGCATTTGCAAAGCTGTTCGGTCATCGAGGTTTTTTGCGCCGATGTATTCCTCAACTTTTTCGCTATCCAAAACGAGCTGGGTAACGGAGTTTACAGGTGTGATGGTTGTATCTCTTTCAATGAACACCGGTTCTTTACGACTGTTGTTTGCTTCGCCAAATTTGCATGAAGCAAAGCACGACAAGAGCAATGAACACCATATCACATGGAGGCTTCTCAAAAGGGTTTTCTTCAATTGTGAAGATATGAGCTGCATCTGAATTATTCGCTAACATCGGCCAAGGGAATCAATGTAGTTGCACCAGCTTTCTTTGTTATCAATTGTTCCGGCAAGCCATCTCCATTCACAATAAAACTTACAGACTTTGGTAACAGCTTACTTTCAACTGTGATTTTTTCGGGTAGCCAGTCTGAGTTTACATCAGACGACAGCATTTCGACAGTGAGAGTTTTTATTTCTCCCACATCTTTTCCTTCGATCGTTACGAAAGATGTACTGTTTCTTTCCAATGCACCAGTGAGACTCGCATCATACGGCAAGCTACTGAGCGAAATTCCGGACGTGCCTGTAAGTGTAAACAACAGCGATGCATCTGTGCCGGCAAGATGTTTATCGCTTGTCTTAATAACGAGTTTATACCTGGGAATAGGCGGTGCATCAAAAGGATTGTGGCCGTTTCGTGCCATATAAAACACCTGATCGTAGGGCGAAGAAAGAACGAGATTTTTTAATTTTTTCACATAAGGCACATCTACGAAAATTCCATCAATATAAGTGTTCAGATATTTACGCATGGAGGCTTCCCGCTGCAGCGACCATGTATAAATTAATTTGAAACTTACGTTTTCATTAGCATCCCTGCACTCCTGTGCTTTTACGATATTGGTGTAAACTCCGGGTTTAGTGAGAAATGTTGTAATGCCATCTGCGTATGAAAAATTTTTGTGACCCGCATTCCGAAATATTGATTCAACTTCCGATGGTGGCGTATTCGTTTCATCTACTCCTATGCCTACGTTGCTGTACTGATTGTCGCATTTGATAAGGAAATCAGTATCGTCGGAATGTGTTAACAACAGGGCAACTCCATCGCAAAATCCTCCCGAAAAATTTGTAACAATAACATGCAGTAATCGGTTGATGTCAAAATCCGTGTTCTTGATGTCGAATACTATAAGTGCTAGATTGTAGTTGTTTTCTATCACCAACTGCTTCAGTTGCTGTAGGTACTCTTCAACGGTCGGGCAATCAGCGTATGTTTTCAGCTCGCTGTGGCTGATGTAGAATTTTCCATCTGAGTGAACAACATCCGGCTCCAGTGCATTGGCGCCGTTCTTCAAAAACTCGGCAGCTTCTTCAACTGTGTTCGGATTATGTGCAATGATATAGAAGGCCCGCTTTTGTCGCTGCATATTTCTTTTGCTGTTGATTAATGTTCAAATTTATTGCAACCAGAGTAGTGGATGTGAAGATGCGGTTGCAACGACTAACCAATTATTGCTCTGTTGTGAAAATAAGAAGAAACGGGACAGCCAATCATCCAAATTGTAACACAAAAACAGTTCCTTTTCCTTCAACAGACTGCACTTGAATGTTGCCTTTGTGCAGCATCATTATTTGTTTACAAAGAGAAAGTCCAATACCGCTGCCACTTTTTTTGGTACTGAAGAAAGGAATAAAAATTTTATCGAGCAATTCTTCTTTCATTCCGGCGCCGTTGTCTGCCACTTTGATAACCGGCTTATTATTGATGTTTGAATCTGCAGAAAGAATAATCCTCGGATCATGTGTTTCTTTCACTGCTTCAGCAGCGTTTACAATCAGGTTAATGAGTACTTGCTCGATCAGACTCTGATCAACTTCAAGTGTGAGCTCAGTGTCGCGAAGAATTATTTCGAGCTCAATGTTTTTTTGTTCCAGTGTTGGCTGCATTAACTGGTTCAGGTTCGCAAAAAGCTCTCGTACATAACTGCGTTTAAGGTTGAGCGTGGCAATTTTGCTCAGGTTTCGATACGTTTCTGCAAACTTCAGCAGCCCTTCACTCCTGCGCTTTATGGTTTCAATTCCTAGTTCGATGTCTTCTGCAGCGACCATATTGTTTTGCGATGATGCTGCAGATTGTTGTAAGCGGTTTTTTAATGTGTCAGCGAGAGAAGAAATCGGCGCAATGGAATTCATGATCTCGTGTGTCATTACGCTGAGCAGCTTTTGCCAGGCTCGTGATTCCGTTTCGTCCAATGCTTCATTTACGTTCTGAAAAGCGATCAGCTTGTAAACCTTACCGTCGGTTTGAAATGCAGTGGCAGACACCAATGCCTTAAAAGTTGATTTGTCCAGATGCACTGTAACGATTTTGCTTTCACCCGGCTTCATTGCACTCACCTCTTCGTGCAATGCTTTATCTCTCCTGGAAAGTGAATTGACAGTTTTCAAATAAGGAAGCTGCAGCATACGCTTTAGCGATTCATTCATCCACACCACTTCACCCGTTTCCACCTCGTAAGATAAAATTCCTGTATCAACCAGCTCAAGTATTTTCTGCAGGTACTGGTATTGTGTCTCCTTTTCCTTGCTGATAACTTTAAATGTTGTATTGATCTCGTTAAATCCTTTTCGCAGTGGCTGAATATCCGCAGGTGCATGCTTCACGTCGAAATACCTTGAGAAGTCCCGGTAATGAACGGCCTCCACAAACTGATTAAGTTCTTCGTGAGTTTTCTTTTGAAAAAGAATTAATTCATATACTTCGTAAATAATCAATGGCGCAATTAATGCCAGTAGAAGATGCCACTCTTTTACTAAGAACAGAGAGGCCGCACACATGGTGATAAACAAAAGGAAAACCCGCACCAAGATACGCCAGTGCACACCGCCCGAACTTTTGAAAGGGGATGGTGCAGTTGCCTTCGCTCCTCCAAGTCTCAGATTTTTTACTTCCATCTGTCAAATTCTAAATGTCGTATTTATTTAGCCGGCGGTACAAGGCCGTTCTGGTAATCCCAAGTTCCTTTGCTGCCTGCGAAATGTTACCATTGTGTTTTTCAATTACGCGAAGAATGGTGTTTTTTTCCAACTCACTCAA
Organism: Bacteroidota bacterium; assembly: GCA_023436425.1. Taxonomy (GTDB): domain Bacteria; phylum Bacteroidota; class Bacteroidia; order Chitinophagales; family Chitinophagaceae; genus Flavisolibacter. Next base: position 13,141 of record JAEZJD010000238.1, read on the forward strand.
ATTTGAATGTTGCACTTCTTCTGAAACGGTCGCGGATTCAATCGGAGAAAAAATTATGTCTGCAGCCGACAGAGTGGAATCCTCAGCCATTATCACGGCTCGCTCAATGGTATACTGTAACTCTCTCACATTACCCGGATAATGATAGTTGAGCAACTTTTGGTTGGCTGAATCATCGAACTCCAGCTCCGGCTTCAAATACTTGTTAGTGTAAAACTTTGCGAAATGGTTAGCCAGCAGTAGAATGTCATTGCCACGTTTGCGGAGCGGCGGAAGAACTATTTCAACAGTATTGATGCGGTAAACAAGGTCTTTCCGAAAACGGCTTTCATTCGCAAGTTCTGCAATCGGAATGTTGGTGGCGCAAACAAGCCGGATGTCGATTGGAATTGATTGATTTGTTCCCAACCGCGTAATCTGCCGGTTTTGCAAAACGGAAAGCAGCTTTGCTTGTTGATGTAAAGAAATGTTGCCAATTTCATCGAGAAAAAGTGTACCGGAATCGGCGGCTTCAAACCTTCCCGTGCGGTCTTCCCGTGCATCAGTGAAAGCTCCTTTTTTGTGTCCGAACAATTCGCTTTCGAACAACGATTCTGTTAATGCCCCCACGTCGACTTTGATAAACGGTTTTGTTGACCGACGGGAAAAATGATGAACTGCTTTCGCAATCAGCTCTTTCCCTGTTCCGTTTTCGCCAAGAATTAAAACATTTGCATCAGTGGGCGCAATCTTCTGCACTTTGTAAAAAATGTCTTGCATCACCTGCGATTGACCGAGCAACTCCGTTTCAAAAATTAACGAACTTACCAGGGCCTGCGTTCCGCTCCTGTTCTTTTGATTTAATCCCTCTTTAATTGTGGACAGGAGCTTTTCATTATGCCAGGGCTTTACCACGAAGTCGAAGGCTCCTTCTTTTAATGAGCGAATAGCCAGATCAATATCTCCATAAGCAGTAATCATAATCACCACCACGTTCGGCTTCAGTTCTTTTATTTTTCTAAGCCAGAATAATCCCTCATTTCCGGTATTAATGGAACTATTAAAGTTCATGTCGAGCAGAATCAAATCAAAATCATGCTTCGACAACAATGACCGGATGTTTTCCGGATTTTTTTCTGTGATGATTTCTTTCGCTTCTGGTTTCAGCAATAGCCGGACTGCTGTCAGTACATCTACGTCGTCGTCGATCACAAGAATCGAAGCAGTTTTTAAAGACATAATTCAGTTGCGAGTTTGAAGTTTGATGTTTGCGCTTTGTGTGAAGCAATGAATACCCAACGATTTTGGCAATGTGAACGACAAACTATAAACTCGAAACTACAAACTAAATAATATGCCACCATCGTAATGAGCTGATAATGAAGAATGGTTCTGGGCAGCTGTACGTTGAGTGTATCAAAAGCGAACAGTGCTTGTTCGATAACGAACATCTTCGTAGATTGACAAAGTTGTAACATACTGATAATCATCTGCGTCAAACATTGGCATTAGGTTGTTATACAATTTGGGCAACTGATACAATTATCTGCTGAAAGCCGTCAAAACAAACAATAGTGGACAGAAAAATTGAAAAAAAGAAATGGAGTCGAAAACGCATTTTAACTGTGGCCGGAATTGCTGCATTAGTTCTTTTGGTTATCTCAAGTATTTATTTCACATCGGGAAAATCAAAACTGAACGTTGAAGTTGAGCGCATCACCATCAGCGAAGTGAAAAAAGGCCCTTTCCAGGAATTCATTCCTGTGAATGGAGTTGTGCTTCCTGTCAGCACGATTTATCTGGACGCAATGGAAGGTGGAAGAGTGGAAGAAAAGTATGTGGAAGATGGAGCCATTGTAAAAAAAGGGCAGCCGATTCTGCGCCTGTCAAATACCGATTTGGAACTCAGCCTCGTAAACCAACAAACATCAGTGTATAATCTGCTGACGCAAATGCAGATCGCGAGAAATGCTGCACAGCAAAATACCACGCAGAAGCTGAACCAAATGACGGATGTAGAGAGTTCATTAAAAGAAGCAAAACGTATTTATGATCTAAACAAATACCTGTATGAAAACAAGGCGATTGGGTTGCAGGAATTCAAACAGGCAGAAAACAATTACAATTATCAGCTCGAAAAAAAGAAACTGAGTGAACAGATTCTGAAACAGGATCAAACTTCAAACGCACAGCAGGTGGGACAAGCGCAACAATCGTTCAAAGGTTCGCAACAGGCGCTGAATGTGATGCGAAAAAAAGTTGGAGACCTGATCGTTCGTGCTCCTATCGACGGACAGCTTACGTCGCTGGATGTGGAAATCGGTCAAAGTAAACGACAAGGCGAACGGCTGGGACAGATAGATGTGCTGAGCGGCTACAAAGTGCGTGTTGATGTGGATGAGCATTACATATCACGTGTATTCATCGGATTGCTCGGAGAAACAACGCTGGCAGGCAACAACTACAAGTTGCGAATTACGAAGGTTTATACTCAAGTCAATAATGGTCGTTTTCAGGTAGACATGCAATTCACTGATAAAGTACCTGAAGGCATTCGCCGTGGGCAAACCTTGCAAATAAGGCTTGCATTAAGTGATGAAACACAAGCGGTGCTTCTGGCAAAGGGCGGCTTCTTTCAGCAAACAGGTGGCAACTGGATTTTCAAATTAGATAAAGACGGCAAAACAGCTTACAAGGCAGATGTGCAGTTAGGGCGACAAAATCCTGATTATTACGAAGTGCTCAGTGGATTGCAGCCCGGCGACAAAGTGGTCACGTCGAGCTATGAAAATTACGGGAACATGCAGGAGCTGGTGCTGAAGAACTAGAGATGAATGGTTACTATTCCTGATTATTCATGATACAAAAACCAACGATATGAAACTTTTATTAGTGGCTTACCTGTTGTGCGTGACAGCAGTGCCGCCTGCGCAAACAAAAACAAAATGTAAAACGAAGCCAAAACAGGAAAAGGTCTTTATGTTCTTTCCTTCAGTTTTACTTCCACAGTCAATGTAACCAAAATAACAACCGCCAAATGATAAAAATTAAGAACCTCGAAAAAATCTATCGGACAGAAGACGTAGAAACAGTAGCGCTGAACAGGCTTTCAATGGAAGTAAATGAAGGAGAATTCGTTGCCGTGATGGGACCCTCCGGCTGTGGAAAATCAACACTTCTGAACATTCTCGGACTATTGGATGATCCGGACAGCGGCAGCTTTTTATTCAATGGGATCGAAGTTGCAGATTTCAACGAACGGAAAAGAGCCGATCTGCGCAAAAAGAATATTGGATTCGTTTTTCAAAGTTTCAATCTCATAGACGAATTAACTGTATTTGAAAACGTTGAACTGCCTTTGATCTATCTCGGAATAAAGTCCGCTGAACGGAAGGAAAGAGTGGAAGAAGTGCTGGATAAAATGCAAATTATGCACCGGCGCAATCACTACCCACAACAGCTTTCCGGTGGTCAGCAGCAGCGTGTTGCCGTTGCCCGGGCTGTTGTAAACCGGCCGAAACTTATACTGGCAGACGAGCCGACGGGAAATTTGGATTCTTCAAACGGCAATGAGGTAATGCAGCTGCTTACAGATCTGAACGAACAAGGAACGACGATCGTAATGGTAACACACTCCGAACACGATGCCCGCTACAGTCATCGTATAGTTCGCATGCTCGACGGACAAACAGTGACAGAAAATATCCTGGTGTAAGCGGCTTCATGCCCTCTTTAATTGAAAACACAAAATCTCTTTACAAAGGAGAAAGGAGATCTGTTATGCTCAAGAATTATTTAAAAATTGCGTGGCGAAACTTAACCAAGTACAAGTTCATTTCTTTTATTAATCTGTTTGGACTGACTGTTGGCATAACCTGCTGCCTGTTGATTTTGTCCTACATCATCAATGAACTCAGTTATGACAAGTTTAAAAACGCAAAAAACATTTACCGTGTTGAAAGAACTTTTTTAAACCCACAGGACAAGAAAGTCACACTCGAGCTTTCGGCAATAGCCCCGCCGTTTGCTGCGCTTCTGGCAAATGATTTCAAAGAGATAAAAACCGTTTCGCAGGTACTGCCAAACGGTCCCACGCCATTCAAGTATGGTGAAAAACTGTTCAGTGAAAACAACTCCTACTTCGCAGACGGGAACATGCTCGATTTGTTTGATGTAGACGTTGCTGAAGGAAACAAGACCAAGGCTTTGAATGAGCCTTTTTCCGTCATGTTGAGTGAAGCCACTGCCAAAAAATATTTCGGCAATGAAGATGCGATGAATAAGTTGATACGAATGAATAATCAATTTGACTTAAAAGTCACAGGCGTTTATAGGTCGTTGCCTGCAAATGCACACATGCATCCGGAAATGCTTATTTCGCTGCCAACGTTAATGGACACCGCTGTTTATGGCAGGCAAAACTTCGTTAACAATTTCGGCAACAATGCTTTTTACACCTACATCCTTTTGCCCGACAACTACGACGCTAAAAAATTGGAAGCAAGATTACCGGCTTTTCAGAACAGACACATTCCCGCCGATGGACCTGGTGGCACCATTAAGGCAACTGATTATTCCGTCTTGACTCTTCGGAACGTTGGTGATATCCATTTGCATTCACACAAGGATGATGAAGCTGAAGAAAACGGCGATATAAAAAGAGTCTACATTTTTTCCGCTATCGGGCTTTTCATTTTATTAATCGCATGCATCAACTATATGAATCTTTCCACGGCACGTTCTGTTTTGCGTGCGAAGGAAATTGGAGTACGCAAAGTAGTGGGCGCAAGAAAGCAGGAACTCATCGCCCAATTTTTAAGTGAGTCAGTGTTGGTCTGTTGGATAGCCACCATTCTTGCATTTGTGCTAACATGGCTTACACTGCCATTCCTGAACAAATTGTCTGGTCAAAATCTATCTATTGATATCCTTCTGCCATGGAAGATATTGCTGCCGTTAATATTGGTGCCGTTTGTTGTAGGACTTCTCTCCGGTTTGTATCCAGCAATGTTCCTCTCATCTTTTCAGCCCATCAGGGTATTGAAAGGAATAATAAGCGTGGGTGGAACCAGTTTATCATTCCGAAAAATTTTGGTTGTTGTGCAGTTTGCCATTTCGATCGTTCTTATAATCAGCACCGCTATCGCCTTTCAGCAGCTGCGGTATATGCAAGGCAAATCGCTTGGCTTTGATAAAGAACATATCGTCACCCTTTCTTACAACAGCGGGCTCACACCACAATACGAATCGTTTAAAACAGAACTGCTGGCAAATTCCAATGTTAAGGCAATTGCACGCTCCTCTCGCATTCCTACCGGCAGATTGCTGGACGCAATGGGTTCGCAGATAAACCGCGGAGACAGCCTTTCACCAACACAGGCCGACATAAAGTTTGTTGTAGGAGATGAAGATTATCTGCCAACGTACGGATTGAAAATGGTGGCCGGCAGAGGCTTTTCTAAATCGTTCGGAATGGATACTTCTGCTTTTTTAATCAATGAAGCTGCAGTGAAGGTTTTGAATTTAAAATCTCCTGACGATGCCATTGGAAAACAGTTTCAATATGGTCGCAGAAAAGGCCAACTCGTCGGTGTGTTTAACGACTTTCATTTCGAGTCCATGCACCAGCGCATTTTGCCTCTTGTGATGTTTGTTTCTGCGAACCCGAACAACTACGGACGGCTGACAGTGAAGCTTAGCGCCAATGTGAAAGCCGGACTTGCGCACATTGAAACCACCTGGAAAAAATTTCTCCCCGACATTCCTTTTGAATACACTTTTTTGGATGAAAAGTTTTCGCAATTGTATCAATCAGAACAGCGTCAGGAAACGATATTTACTTCATTTGCTTTCATCGCCATTTTCATTGCTTGTCTTGGCTTGTTTGGTTTATCTGCATTTGCAATATCCCAGCGGATTAAAGAAATAGGTATCCGTAAAGTTTTGGGTGCAGATGTGAGCAGCATTGTTGCACTGTTATCTAAAGGTTTTTTGAAGCTTGTGCTGGTTGCGGCAGTCATCGCATTTCCGCTGGCGTGGTACGCAATGAATTCGTGGTTACAGGATTTTGCTTACCGGATCAGCATTCCCTGGTGGGTATTTTTGTTTGCAGCAGCAATAGCGGCAACAGTCGCGTTTTTCACCATTAGTTTTCAGGCGCTCAAGGCTGCAACTGCTAACCCTGTAAAAAATTTAAGAACAGAATAGCGCTCGTAAATGGGCATGGTACACCACTGTTATCAATAAAAACCCCTAACCATACGTCTGTTCAAACAGAATCAAAAAAGACGCGTTATGTTCAGAAACTATTTAAAGACGGCATTCAGAAACTTCTCCAGGAACAAAATTTTCACGTTCATCAACGTGTTCGGATTGTCCGTCGGACTTGCTTGCTGCATTCTTATCATCTTATACATCGCTCATGAGACGAGCTATGACAAGTTCCACAAAAATGCCCGTAACACGTTCCAAATAGGCACCGTGTGGCAGGACGAGGGTGCAGAACACAAAGGTGCCACTACAGCCGCACCACTGGGAAGATTGCTTCAGCAGGAGTATCCCGAAGTGCAGGCGTCAACAAGACTGTTGAGCCTTTTTAACGATGATAAAACTTTACTGCAAACAACGGGTGGAAGGGAACTTAAGTCCATTTACGAAACAAAAGGATTTCTTGCCGACTCGAACTTTTTCCAGGTTCTTGATTACCGCTTTAAGGAAGGCAATCCTGCAACAGCATTAGCAGAACCCAACAGTGTCGTGCTTCACGAAGAAGTTGCCCAAAAGCTTTTTGGAACAGAATCAGCGCTTAACAAAGTGATTCGTATCAGCAGCAGCACCAACGGTGACAGTACTTTCAGGATAACAGGAGTTTACTACAATCAGCCTGCCACTCACCTTGACGCAAGATTTTTTATGTCGTTTGCCGGTGGACAAATGGCAGGATTAGCAAATAATAACGACGACCTCGCGAATAATAACATGTTTTATACTTACCTGGTTTTGAAGAACGGAGCCGGGGCAGCCAAACTGGAGCGGAAGCTTCCCGCGTTTGTGCAACGACATCTTGGCGAGCAGATGAAACAAACCGGCAGAAGCAGATCCTACATGTTAACTGCGCTACCCGATGTTTACTTGTCCGGAGCCAATGAACATGCGGTAACCAGTGGAAGCAAAACAAGTTTGTTTATTCTTGGTTCTATCGCGTTGCTTACACTGTTGATTGCCTGCATCAACTTTATGAATCTTTCCACAGCAAGTTCGGCGAAACGAGCCTCAGAAGTTGGCGTAAGGAAAGTGTTGGGCGCAGAAAAAAAATCTTTGCTGGCTCAGTTTCTCGGCGAGTCATTACTCATGTCGTTTATTGCACTTGTGCTTGCAGGTGTCATTACCTTATTAACGCTGCCGCTGTTCGAAGAACTTTCCGGAAAATCATTGACGATAACAACAGAACAAAAAATTACGCTTGCAGCTGTCTTTATTCTTCTCACGCTGTTGACAGGATTGATCGCCGGCAGCTACCCTGCTTTCTATTTATCCTCCTTTCAACCGATTAAAGTGCTGAAGGGTAAATTCAGCAATTCTCTCGCAGCTGTTTCGTTGCGAAAAGGATTGGTGGTGTTTCAGTTCATCATTTCGATTGTGTTGATTGTCGCGTCCGTAGTTATTGCCAATCAAATGAGCTTCATGAGGCAGAAAGACCTTGGCTTCCAAAAAGATCAGCAAATAATTATTCCGTTACGCACGCCTACGGCAAAAAACAGCATTGGCACTTTCAAAAATGAGCTCACGAGCAACAGTACCATCGCATCCGTCGGCAGCGGAATGGCGTATCCCGGAATTTTTCACCCGCAGGACTGGTCAATGTACCGCGAAGGACAAAATCCCAATAGCTCGAAAAGCGTGTTTATCAATTTAGTGGATGAAAATTTTCTGCAGACGATCGGTGTAAAACTGGTGGCAGGAAGACTTTTCTCAAATCAATTTCCTGCCGACACGTTGCACAGTTTTGTTGTGAACGAAGAAACAATTAAGCAGTTTGGATTTGCTTCACCGCAGGATGCCATCGGAAAATGGATGGCGTTCGACTGGCAAGGACAACAATACCGGTTTAATGTAGTTGGCGTTGTAAAAAACTTTCACTTCCGCGACTTACACGAGAACATCGAACCTTTCGCATTTCGCTTCTATAATCAAGCCGACGCAGGATTTAATTACATGGTTGCGCACATCCGCGGTGGCAGCGTGAAGCCTGCGCTTTCCGCTTTGCAAACAACATGGAAAAAGCTGAACCCCAACGAACCATTCCAGTACAGTTTTCTTGATCAGGACTTTCAAAAAAATTACGAAGCCGATAGCAAACGGGCACAGTTGATCAACTGCTTTACTTTAATCGCAATCATCATCTCGTGTCTCGGTCTGTTTGGACTCGCCACATTCACAGCGGAACAACGAACGAAGGAGATAGGCATCAGAAAAGTGTTGGGCGCCAGTGTGTACGGATTGGTTGGTTTGTTGTCAAAAGATTTTCTAAAGCTTGTGTTTATCGCGGTGCTCATCGCATCACCTATTGCCTGGTGGGCTATGAACAAGTGGCTGCAAAATTTCGCTTATCAAACGAGCATTACCTGGCGTGTGTTTGCAGTAACAACAATCATTGCAATGGCAATCGCATTTGCCACCATAAGCTTCCAGGCTATCAGAGCAGCAGTTGCCAACCCGGTGAAGAATTTAAGAACAGAATAGCAGTTAGTATTTGCATCAGTGTAAAAAGTGAATAAGAAATTTTGTCACCGGCAGCAGTATCGCTATGAAGCTTTTGTTGCGACGCTCCGTTCATCTGAAACAATTCTGTTCAGCAGCGTTCGGAGCGTACAAGTGAGTGACACAACCGGCGATCAGCAGAATTACAGCAGTTGACAACATAATATTTTCTATGTACAAAAACTATCTCAAAACCGCCTTAAGAAACCTGTGGCGCTACAAAGGTTTTTCGGCGATTAATATTGCGAGTCTCACTATCGGCATTATCGGCTGCCTCGCTATTGCATTGTTCGTGTGGGATGAAAAACAGTATGACAAGTCAATAGCGGGTGGAGAAAATGTGTACCGCATTTACGAAGAACACTACAATCCGTCAGGAAATACAAAAGCAGCTTCGGTGCCGCCGGCGTACGCAACTTTTCTGAAGCAAACGTATCCGGAAGTGGAGGCGAGTGCACGCATGCTGATGACCGGTGATAAGTACTTGATGGAAGCAAACGATAAAAGAAACTATGAAGAAAAAGGATGGTTTGTTGATTCTAACTTCTTCCAGATTTTTCCGGTGAAGTTCATAAGTGGCGATCGCAATACTGCACTAAGTGCGCCGCGAACCATCGTCATTTCAGAAGATGTTGCAAACAGATATTTCGGCACTCAGGAAGCGGTGGGCAAAACACTATCGATCAACAAGGACACCCTCGAAGTACGTGGCGTGTTCGCCAACCTGCCTTCACACTTTCATCTCGATTTTAAATACCTCATGTCGCTGCCCACTGCCGGCATACAAAAAGAACGAATGCAGGCATGGACCTGGCATCAATTTTACACGTATGTGCGCCTCAGGCCAGGTGCAAACATTCAGCCACTGCAGGAGAAGTTCCAGTCTCACATAAAAAAAGAAATTTACCCGACCCTTACATTGCAAGGCTCCACGTTTCTACCTTTTTTCCAGCCGTTGCAGGACATACATCTGAAGTCGGCAGACTTTACTTACGACAACGCCATCCGCGGCAATGAATCCTATGTAAATGCACTAACCATGATTGCCTTGTTTGTTTTAGCGATCGCCTGTTTCAATTTTATCAATCTGGCAACCGCACGTTCGTTCCGCAGAGCCAAGGAAATCGGCGTCAGAAAGGTCGTTGGTGCGGGACGACAACAACTGATTCTGCAGTTCATTGGAGAAACGATTTTGCTTTCGCTCTTTTCAACTATTCTCGCTACAGTAGCAACGCTTTTTATTGTTCCGCTACTCAATCAATTCACCGGAAAATCCATTTCGTTTAATCCTTTTTTAGATCCGTCGTTACTGTTGACGCTACTCTCAGCTGCAATTGTAATTGGAATCATTGCTGGAATTTACCCGGCGTTGGTGCTTTCCGGTTTTCAGCCCATCAAAGTTTTAAAAAGCAATAATCCCGCGGGAAGTACAGGAAGTATAGGATGGCTGCGACAAGCACTTGTAGTGGTGCAATTTGCTTTATCTGCGTTATTGATTATTTCATCTGTAATTGTTTATAAACAAGTAAAGTTTATGAACAGCAAAGACCTCGGTTTTAATAAAGAACAGATTGTCTACTTCCAGGTAAGGGACAGTTTGGAAACAAATCCTGCGACCCTTGAAGCATTCAAATCGGAGCTGAAACGTTCACCAAGTGTTGTTTCGGTCACATCGGGTTACGGTTTGCCGGGAGACCAGTATGCAGGCGATGGAATCAAAATACCAACAAAAGACGGTGTAAAAGATTTTGGAGCCAAGGTGTTCATCGGAGATCCGGATTATGTGAAGACGCTGGGGCTAAAAATAATTGCAGGAAGAGATTTTTCGCGAGATATGGCGACCGATGAGCGGGAAGCATTTTTAATAAACGAATCGGCTGTAAATGAGCTTGGATTAGGAACACCCGAAAAAGCGATTGGCCAACCGATTTGGTGGAACGAGTGGGTACCGAAAGATTCGACTCAGCCGATCAAAAAAGGCAGGGTGATTGGCGTAGTGCAGGATTTTCATTACACAAGTTTGCACGAGAAAGTAACTACTTCTGTCATTCAGATCTATCCGCAGGTGGTGTTTAAGGTAGCCGTAAAATTGAAGACTTCTGATATGAAGAATACTATCTCATACATCCGGGATGTGTGGAAACAGTTTATCCCCTCCTACCCGCTTGATTATAAGTTCATGGATGAAACCTACGGCAAGATGTACATGAACGAAACAAAGTTGAGCAGCCTCCTGTGGATTTTCACGCTGATGGCAATTGTGGTAGGTTGTATGGGACTGTTTGCGCTGGCAGCATTCACAGCAGAGCAAAGAATTAAAGAGATTGGGATCAGAAAAATCTTAGGCGCTACCGTGCTCGATCTTACAGCACTGCTTTCGAAAAGCTTTGTGCGCCTGGTACTTATTGCATCGCTACTTGCATTCCCGCTTGCCTGGTGGGCAATGAACAAATGGCTGCAGGATTTTCCATACAGAATCACAATCGGCTGGTGGGTGTTCGCTCTTGCAGCAATACTTTCCGTTGCCATTGCACTATTGACGGTAAGTTTTCAAACCATAAAGGCGGCATTAACCAATCCGGTAAAAAACTTAAGAACTGAATAAGGAAACAAGTAACAAACAAAACGGAATCGTCGTCACAATCAGATAATCTTTTTTATGCTGCGGAATTATTTTAAAGTTGCACTGCGAAATCTTTGGAAGAATAAAGGCTATTCAGCCATTAATATTTTAGGATTGGCAATTGGGCTCGCCACCTGTCTCTTAATTTCACTCTATGTGTTTGATGAACTCAGTTACGACAAGTACAACAAAAACGCAGACCGGATCTACCGTGTTAACGCGGACATTAAGTTCGGTGGCGACTTGCTAAAGCTTGCGGTGTGTCCCGACCCGCTGGCGTTCACATTAAAAAATGACTATCCTCAAATTGAAAATGCAGTTCGCTTCCGTAATTACGGATCTTCTGTTATTAGAAAAGGCAACCAAAACATTAAAGAAGAAAAAATCATTTTCACCGACGCTACATTGTTTGATGTGTTTACACTGCCGGTGCTTTCCGGCAATGCCGCAACAGCGCTGCGGGACCCCAACTCGGTTGTGATTACAGAAAGCACGGCAAGAAAATACTTCGGAAGCGTTGATGCGGTGGGACGAACGTTGCTGTTTGATAATAAAAACAATTATAAGGTGACGGCTGTTATTAAAGACGTGCCGGAGAACTCACATTTCAATTTTGATTTTTTTGTTTCGCTTGCCGGTGTTCCTGAATCCAGTCAGAATATATGGGTCAGCTTCAATTTCAATACGTACTTATTGTTCAGGAAGGACGCCGATGCCAAAAACTTCGTAAGCAAGTTCGATGACATCATGGAGAAGTACATTTTTCCTCAGGCACAACAGCTGATGAAAATTTCCAAAGAAGACTTCAAGAAATCCGGCAACTATATCAACTTCTCATTGATACCTCTTTCGGACATCCATCTTCGCTCCGACAGAAGTGCAGAGCTGGAACCAAACAGCGACATTCAGGTGGTTTATATTTTTTCCGCCATAGCCATTTTTATTCTGCTGATCGCTTGCGTCAACTTTATGAATCTGTCCACAGCCCGGTCTGCGAATCGTGCGAAAGAAGTAGGAGTAAGAAAGGTTTTGGGCACACAGAAAAAGAACCTCGTAAGCCAGTTCTTAACTGAGTCGGTGTTAATGAGTTTAATTGCTTTCCTTTTTGCAATATTGTTTGCTATCCTTTTACTGCCGTATTTAAATACGCTGGCGGCAAAAAACCTGAGCTTGTCTGGCATGCAGCATCCAGCGGTACTGCCCCTGCTGGTTGTATTTGTAATTGCAGTCGGTCTGCTGGCAGGCTCCTACCCGGCATTTTATCTTTCATCATTTCGACCCATAGACGTTTTAAAAGGAAAATTGGCAGGTGG
>JAEZJD010000124.1 GCA_023436425.1 Bacteroidota bacterium
CACCATCAGAACATATTCAGATTTTACCATTCCGTATCCCTATCCGGTTGCTCAAAGTGTAGAAGCGTCTAGCGGCATGGAGTACCCGATGATTTGTTTCAATTACGGTCGCACTGCGCCCGACGGCACATACAGCGAAGCCACCAAATATGGAATGCTCGGTGTCATCATTCATGAGGTGGGACACAACTTTTTCCCGATGATCATCAACAGCGATGAACGTCAATGGACATGGATGGATGAGGGTTTAAATACTTTCGTTCAGTTTTTAACCGAACAGCTTTGGGATCCAAAATTTCCATCGCGCCGCGGACCGGCTTATCTCATTACCGATTACATGAAAATGCCGAAAGATCAGCTGGAACCGATCATGACCAATTCGGAAAATATCGTGCAGTTTGGACCTAACGCTTATTCGAAACCTGCAACGGGTCTTAACATTCTTCGGGAAACTATTATGGGGCGAGATCTTTTTGATTATGCTTTTAAACAATACGCACGTCGCTGGGCATTCAAGCATCCAACACCTGCAGACTTTTTCCGTACTATGGAAGATGCAAGCGGTGAAGACCTTGACTGGTTTTGGCGGGGTTGGTTTTACAGCACTGAAGTTTGCGACATTTCGCTCGATTCCGTTCGATATGCCCGGGCAGAATTCCCCAATCAATTACCGGCAAGAATGCGCGACACAGTGCTAATGACCACAATGGATGCGCCTATGCTGCTGACGTTCGACGACATTTCGAAACAACGTAATCGCAGCGATTCAAAAATTAAATTTGAGACAGACGTAGATACAACACTGCGAGATTTCTACTGGCGGTATGCACGAGGTTTAGAGCGGATTGATACTGTTACGAAATTTCCAGTACCTGCGCCGGGCATGGTTGAACCGGCTGATGCTTCTGCGCAGCAACAGCTTTCAGGAAAACATTTTTATGAGCTTAGTTTCAGTAACAAGGGTGGTTTGGTAATGCCGATTATTATTGAGTGGACATACAGCGACGGCACGAAAGAAATTGAGAGAATACCTGCTCAAGTGTGGCGTTTAAATGAAAATAGTGTAAAGAAATTCTTTATGAAAGATAAATTGGTGACAGGCATTCGTTTGGACCCGTTGAGAGAAACAGCAGACATTGACGAAAGCAACAATACGTGGGGAAATGTGCCGCAAACACCAACACGTTTCCAGGTTTTCAAAACGAAGCAAGCTGCGGTGAGAGGTCAGTCGAGCCCTGTAAACCCAATGCAAAAGGCAAAGGGAAAATTGTAAACGTTCGCGATAATTTCACGTATTTAAAAATGATTTGATACAAAGCCACTTCTGACATGGAGTGGCTTTTTTATTACTACAATACAATACTTTTAAACTTCAAACCAAAACAGAACATGAAGCTTGAACTGCAGCTAATTGACTATGCAATTATTGCTTTGTACTTTCTTTTTGTAATCGGTATCGGGCTCCTCATCAAACGGAGGATCAAAACCGGCAATGACTTTTTGATGAGTAATCGCAGCATCCCGCTGTGGATCACTTCTCTCGCATTTATTTCTGCCAACCTGGGAGCACAGGAAGTGTTAGGCATGGCGGCAAGCGGAGCGAAATATGGGTTATACACTGCACATTATTACTGGCTCGGTGCTGCTTTGGCAATGGTTTTCCTCGGCATTTATATGATGCCGTTTTATTACGGCAGCAAAGCCCGCAGTGTACCCGAATATCTTAAGCTTCGGTTCGATGAAAAAACCAGAACGTTTAATGCGCTGAGCTTCGCAGTAATGACGGTTTTCTCCTCCGGAATTTCGTTGTATGCGCTTGCATTGCTGATGCAAACGATACTCGGCTGGAGTTTCGACTTTTCGATCTGGCTGGCTGCAGGCATTGTTTTGATCTACATTTTTCTCGGCGGATTAACCAGCGCTGTATACAACGAAGTGCTTCAGTTTTTTTTAATTGTGCTAGGTATTGCTCCGCTGGTATTTATCGGATTGAAACAGGCGGGTGGCATAGAAGGGATTGTGCAAAATGTTGATGATGCAAAGCTTCATCTGTGGCGTGGTATGGAAAGCGCAGCAAACAATCCAATGGGTGTGGACGCTTTTAGTCTGGTGTTCGGGCTTGGGTTCGTGCTTGCTTTCGGTTATTGGTGTACGGATTTCCTTGTAGTGCAGAGAGCAATGATCTCGCGTAATTTAAATGAAGCAAGACGAACTCCGATCATTGCGGCGGTCCCAAAAATTCTGATGCCTGCAATTGTTATTTTGCCAGGCATTGTGCTGCTTGCATTACAGAAACAGCATACAGGTTTTGACTTACCCGCCACTGCAGACGGTCAGCCGAACTACAACATGACGTTACCGCTGCTACTTCAAAAGCTTTATCCAAGTGGCATTTTGGGCGTCGGTATCACAGCGCTCATCGCATCTTTTATGTCCGGAATGGCGGGCAACGTTACCGCATTCAACACTGTGTGGACCTACGACATTTACCAGTCGCACATTAAAAGAAACGCATCAGACAGACACTACCTGACGGTAGGGCGAATAACTACTGTTTTCGGTATTCTGATCTCCATTGCGACAGCATATGTCGCTCGTGGATTTAATAGCATCATGGATTTATTACAATTGGTTTTTGGATTTGTGAACGCACCGCTCTTTGCCACTTTCTTCCTGGGTATGTTTTGGAAAAGAACCACCGCTAACGGTGCGTTTTGGGGACTGCTTTCCGGAACAGCAGCAGCAGCGCTGACGCATGGTTTAACTACTGCCGAAGGTAAAGGAGGTTGGCTGGCGAATCTGCATACTTTTCAATCCGGTACAAGCCATGCTTTTAATATCGCCGCAATTGCATTCATCGTGTGCTTTATAGTCACAGCACTTATCAGCCTTTTCACCAGTAGGAAAGCAGACGATGAATTACGCGGGCTTGTTTACAGCCTCACGCCGAGGGAACGAGATACGACGAAGGTTTGGTACAAAAATCCGCTGTGGTTAGGTATTGTTGTTCTTTTCGTTACATTAATCTTCAACATTATTTTATTTTAATTCTTCTTATGCTCGACAGACTTTTCGATTTACGGTTTGTGATCGGTGCTTTTTTTACAATCACCGGCTTTCTCATTTTGATTTACAGCTTTGTGACAGGAGAGGATCAAACGGTGAACCGCGGCTGTAGTATTTTATTTATTTTGTTTGGCGTTGTGATGCTTCTGCTGTCCCGAAAAACAGATGCAACCGATGAAGTGCTTGAAAAGAATGGAGAAATGAACAACACGAAACCTGTTTAATGCTGAACTGATGGTGCGTGTTTGTCTTACAATTCTTTTTATTTCCGCAATAATGAAGCTGCATGCCCAACCAAAAACAGACACTTTTTTGCAGCAGATTTTAGCTCAAAATAGAAATCAGATATTGCAACAAGTGCTGCAGAATCCTGAAAATTATCGGGTGCAAATTATCTACACACAAATAAACCGCGATAAGAAAAACCGACCAACATTCACCAATTATTACTTCAACTTTAATCCTGAGCTGTACTTTAATCCGGCATCCATCGTGAAACTGCCGCTGGCATTTCTGTCGTTGCAGAAGCTGAATGAATTAGGCAAAAAGAAAGTCAACAAATACACAACCATTCAGTTCGATAGCAGCCAAAAATGGCAGCACCCGTTATATCGCGATACCTCCGCCAGGAACGGACTTCCAACAATTGCGCATTTCATAAAAAGAGCTTTGCTGATTAGCGAAAACGACCCTTACAACCGAATGTATCAATTTCTCGGGCAGCAGTATATCAACAGAGACCTGCACAAGAAAGGCTATCCGGAGGTTCGCATCACGAGACAGTTTCTGGGACTGACACCTGATCAAAATAGATATACAAACCCGGTGCGGTTCATCGATGCCGAGGGAAAAACCATTTACTTTCAACCAGCGGCTTACAACACCGATTCTTTCGATTTTAGCAAGACAATTAAGATTGGCAAGGCACACATGAACAGCAGGGACAGCATTGTCAACGAGCCGTTCGACTTCACTCCACACAACAATCTATCGCTTGAAAGTGTTCGCATGATGCTTCAATCGGTGATGTTCCCAAAGTCGGTCCCAAAGCAGCAGCGATTTAAATTGAAGAAAGACGATTATCAATTTTTATATCAGTATTTGTCACAGTTTCCTTCTGAGACTCCTGACCCTAAATATGACACAACTGAATTTTTTGACAGCTATGTAAAATTCTTTTTTCGCAATTCTTCGCATAAAAGGCCTCCAGATGTGAGGGTGTTCAATAAAGTAGGTTGGGCGTATGGATTTATGACCGATGTATCGTATGTGGTCGATTTCAAAAATAACGTTGAATACATGTTAGCTGCAACCATTTATGTAAATAGCGACGGTGTGGTGAACGATGGAAAATACGATTACAACAGCATAGGATATCCTTTTATGTACCAGCTGGGGCAAACAATTTATCAGTATGAGCTAAGTAGAAAGCGAATGTTTGTTCCTGATCTTTCCAGGTTTAAGGTTAATTATGAGCATCGCGATCCGAATGACTCAAGACCCGCATTGAAAGATGTTGATAATTGACCATCGATCTGACTGACACATTTCGTCGAATCC
>JAEZJD010000276.1 GCA_023436425.1 Bacteroidota bacterium
AATTTACGACCCGGAGGTCTTTTTTATTTTAATTATTCGTGAGAATCCGACCGTTTGTCGGCGGATGCGCCGAATTTTTCAATTCTTTCACTCAATCAGCAGTGCAACGATTCTTTTTTCGCCAGCAACTGATCCACTGTTTCCACGTACAGTTCGTCGGGAATGCAGCAATCCACCGGGCAAACGGAAGCGCATTGCGGCTCTTCATGAAAACCCTGGCACTCGGTGCATTTGTGTGCAACCACGTAATAGGTGTCGGAAGCAACAGGAGCAAACCTTTGGTGAGCGCCTACCACTGTTCCATCTGCCAGAACAAACGTATCAGACACAGTTGTACCATCGCCAATGCTCCAGCCAACGCCGCCTTCGTAAATTGCATTGTTAGGACATTCCGGCTCACAGGCGCCGCAGTTGATGCAGTCTTCAGTGATTCTTAAAGCCATAAAGGAAAATTTTGAACTTGAAATGTTTCGTAAAGGACGGACGAAGCATGTTTTTTCAATATGACCTTCATCACCAAAAACTCTATTTTTCATCAGGTGAATTGCAGGAAGAACCCATAGCAGCTGAGTTTTGGCTTCACATCATCCGTACTGATTTTCCACGTTTTCTGATCAGTTCCAGTCTTGTTCTTTGAACTTGGTACCGTTCACGAATATCTTTATTGAGCCATGTACCAGCATCTCTTGTTTGTAGCCATACTAATAACCACTGTTGTACTAAGTATAGTGATGCGGAAACTAACGGTTGCTGCCGCAATAACAGGCGGCGCACTGGCCGTTTTCATTTACCTCGCGCTTGCGTTTACAGGAATTGCCATGTTGGGAACCTTTTTTCTATTAGGCACGCTGGCAACCACATGGAAAGCACAAACAAAAGAACGTACCGGAATGGGTGAGGTGAACAAGGGGAGAAGAACAGCAACGCAAGTGCTGGCAAACGGCGGTGCAGGAGCGCTGTTGAGCTTTGGCTATTTCTTGAACGATAATCTTTATTTGCTGCCAATAATGGTTGCAGCTGCTTTTGCTTCTGCCACTGCAGATACTTTGTCGTCTGAACTGGGAACACTGTACGGTAGTCGCTTCTACAACATCATTACTTTTAAAAGAGATCGAAAGGGTTTAGATGGAGTGATCAGTGCGGAAGGCACATTGATCGGAATATTCGGTAGCATATTGATTGCCTGTATTTATAGCATCGGCTATGGCTGGAGTCTCGATTTGGCGTGGATAACCATTGCCGGCACAGCGGGTAATGTTATGGACTCAATACTTGGCGCTACTGCAGAACGAAAACAATTTATTGGCAACAATGCAGTCAATTTCCTAAACACTGTTTTTGCAGCAGCAGTCGTTGCGTTGCTTGCTTTTCTTTTTCATTAATGCGCAACGGCGACGAAATAATTATCTCACACGCGGCATAGTTTTTACATATTGTTTTTTCAAAACATTTCTATATGGAAAAGATGACCGATTTAAAAGATCTGCTTCGCCACGAAATAGAAGACCTCATGTCTGCAGAAGATCAGATGATAGAGGCTTTGCCGGGCATAGCAGAAAAAGCAAACAACAGTCAGTTGAAGAAAGCATTGCGGGATCATTTGAGAGTTACAGAGCAGCAAAGAAAAAGACTCGATGAAGTGCAAAAACTCCTCGAGCCAGGTGAGCAGGCAAGTTCAGGTGAAGGAGAAAGCAAAGGGCTTTTTGCCCGGTTGTTTGGTGGTGGCGGTCACAAATGCAAAGGAATGGAAGGACTAATCACCGAAGGCGAAAAAGTAATGGGAGAGGACATGAATCCCGAAGTACTTGATGCAGCTATTATTGCCTGCGCACAAAAAATGGAACACTACGAAATAACGGGCTATGGTACGGCGAAAGCGTATGCAAGAGAGTTGAATTTAAGAGAGGTGGAAAGATTGCTTGATCAAACATTAAACGAAGAATACGACGCTGACGATCTGCTAACAATGATGGCTGTGGGTAAATCCAATATGGAAGCGGAAGGTGGAAGAAGTCGCAGTCGCTCCGGAGGTTCATCGTCCCGGTCAGCCGGTTCTTCCGGTGGAAGCAGTAGTCGTTCTTCTTCAAACAGATCTTCCGGCGGTCGCAATTCATCGGGAAGCAGTGGTTCGGGTGGTTCAAGCAAGTCGTCAGGTGGTGGACGCAGTTCAGGTGGTTCATCAAAAGGCAGCAGCAAATCTTCCGGCGGTGGACGCAGCAGCGGATCATCAAGCAGCAAATCTTCCGGCGGCAGAAGCGGCGGATCATCAAAAAGCAAGTCTTCCGGTGGACGCAGCAGCGGATCATCAAGCAGCAAATCATCAAGCGGTGGACGTAGTTCAGGCGGTTCCTCAAAGAGCAGTAAATCTTCCAGCAAAAGCTCGTCGTCAAGATCTAAGAGCAGCAGTAAATCAGGCAGCAGAAGATAAAGCTGCTCACTTTATTCCGTACCTTTTTTCTTTCTCCCGTGTATAATGCAAGGGAGTGTGCTTACTCTTGCACAGCCATCATTCTCCCTCATTCCATTTTTTTATTCAGCGATCCCGGCGGTGGAACGATTTTAATGGATGACCAATAAACCCATCAATTATGAAGTGGCTTAAGAACAATGGACTTTCATTAGCGTTAGTTTTTCTTTTTCTTATTTCCATTATTGGTCAGGTGATCACCGGCCTGAAACAATATAATGAAGAAATGTTGGAAGAAGGCGGGCAACAAGTGACGCTTAGCAGCTACTTTTCCACCGGTCATTTCATTGAGTCCACTTTTGAAAACTGGGAGAGTGAGTTTTTACAGATGTCATTATTTAGCATTCTTACCATGTTTCTTTATCAAAAAGGATCATCCGAATCCAAAGACCCGGAAAAGGAATGGGAAGAAGTGGACAGGGAGCCAAATCCTAAAAAGAAAGGCGCGCCATGGCCCGTAAAAAAAGGCGGTATTATCCTCGCCATCTATAAACACTCATTGTGCTATGCACTCACACTCTTTTTTCTTTTAAGTTTTTTTGCCCATTGGTTTGGCAGTTTGAAGGACTACAATGAAAATCAAATTCTTAACGGAAAAGCTACTGAAACTGCCATGCAATATATTTCCAACAGTAAGTTCTGGTTCGAATCTTTTCAAAACTGGCAAAGCGAATTTTTATCAGTGTTTGCAATGGTTGTACTCAGTATTTTTCTCAGGCAAAAAGGTTCACCGCAATCCAAACCCGTGGATGCTGCTCATTCTGAAACCGGCGGATAACGCAGGTTTTGCTCTCCTGGAAAACATCGAGACGCAGTGTCTTCAATCTGTGGCAGCGAACGCTTTGAAAGATTTACAGCAGTTTTTTTGCTTCGGGGCTGACACGAAAATTATATCTTGCCAGCGGAAATGTTTTAGCGAATGACTTGTGGCTGAAAGGATGATTGATAACTAACTCCATGGCTCATTTACCACACCTGATAACCGACCTTGCCCTCATTTTGGGAGCCGCAGCCGTCGTGGGATTGATATTCAAGTGGCTGAAGCAACCGCTGGTTCTTGGATATATAATTGCCGGTTTTCTCGTAAGCCCGCATTTTTCACTTACTCCCAGCATTGCAGATAATGAAAGTGTGAAGACACTTGCTGAAATGGGTGTGATTTTCCTTCTATTCAGCCTGGGTTTGGAGTTTAGTTTTAAAAAACTGATTCGCGTTGGAGGCTCGGCGTCTATTACGGCGCTGGTTGAAATTATTTTCATCAGTGTTACCGGATATTACCTTGGTAAATGGATGGGATGGAGCACCATGGACAGCCTTTTTCTCGGGGGAATGTTGGCCAGTTCCTCCACCACCATCATCCTGCGTGCTTTTGAGGAGCTGGGTGTGAAAACAAAAAAGTTTGCGGGTATTGTGTTCGGTGTTCTTATCGTAGAAGATATTGTAGTGATCCTCATGATGGTACTTCTCTCGACCATGGCGGTAAGCCGTATGTTCGAAGGAACCGAAATGCTGATGACTATATTCAAACTTTTATTTTTCCTCGTAATATGGTTTGTTGGCGGCATTTTTCTTTTGCCCACATTGTTGAAAAGAGCGAAGAAATTATTGAACGAAGAAACATTGTTGATCCTCACTTTAGGACTTTGCCTCGGCATGGTGGTGTTGGCAACGCTGGTTGGATTTTCTGCGGAACTCGGCGCTTTTGTTATGGGTTCCATCATTGCGGAAACAACATCGGCTGAAAAAGTTGAGCACCTGCTAAAGCCAGTAAAGGATTTATTCGGCGTCATATTTTTCACATCGGTCGGCATGATGATCGACCCTCAATCGATGGTGGAATATGCCGTGCCGATTTTATGGGTGACATTGCTTACGTTGTTTGGTAAACTGTTCAGCACAATGGTCGGTGCCTTGTTGTCCGGACAGCCTCTGAAACAATCGGTGCAGGTGGGTGCCAGCATGGCACAGATAGGGGAGTTTGCCTTCATTGTCGCCTCGCTCGGACTTTCGCTGGGAGTCACTTCTGCTTTTCTTTTCCCCGTAGCGGTGGGAGCTTCGGCAGTCACTACTTTCAGCACACCCTATCTCATAAAATCGTCTTCTACACTTTACAATTGGATAGAGAAAATTCTTCCGGCGGCATTGGTCCGCAGGTTAAACAAGTATAGCAGTGAAACCAAAGCAGTATCTCAAAAAAGTGAATGGAAGCAATTCGTTCGCACAACTGCACTGAACGCCCTGTTAATCAGCGTTATCATTGTCAGCATCATCATGCTTTCTTCAGTTTACATAGAACCATGGATCACTCAAAACAGAAGTTCGCTGGCGGTAAGAATTGGGGTATGCCTGCTCACATTTGTCATTCTAAGCCCTTTTCTTTGGGCCCTTGCCATCAGAAGTCCGTCAGATTTTTATAGAAAAATGATCGATGATAACCAGTATAGAGGCACGTTTTACACCATAAGGTTTCTCCGGCTTGTACTCGTTGCGTTCTTCATTGGTTTTTTACTTTCTCGGTTTTTCAATGTATATACCGGTATCGTTTTCACCGTTCTCATTTTTTCTTTGCTGATTATTTTTTCAAAAAAGATCCAGGCATTGTACACTAAACTGGAGCGCCGGTTTATAACTAACCTGAATGAAAGAGAGATCGAAACTTCGAGATTGAACAGAACAGAACTTGCCCCGTGGGACGCTCACATTGTGCCGCTGATAGTGCCACCTACGGCAGATTGCATTGGAAAAACGTTGCAGCAGTTGAGGTGGCGTGAGTCAATCGGAATCAACGTTGTAATGGTGAAGCGGGGTGATTATCACATTACCGTTCCGGGCAAAGACCAGATGATTTTTCCAAATGATGAACTGCTTGTCC
>JAEZJD010000288.1 GCA_023436425.1 Bacteroidota bacterium
GTTTTACACGCGGCAAAGCACCGCTACCCTTCACTCCAACATTAATTTCTCTAACATACTCCCTCAGCACTTCTTCCATGGTTGTAAACCGTTTGTATTCATCAAAATTGTATTTGTACATCGGTCTTCCATAAAACGGAAAAGTATCTAACGCTTGCGGTATAGCAAATCTTCGGATGCTATCGGCAAAGTACACTTGCTGCGCCTGCATTGCGACACTGTAATTTTCAATCAACCGCCTCGCTGAACTGGATAGACGCAGGTTGGAAGTTTGTCCGCTTGTGTACGATTCGGAAAAAGGATTCAGCACTTCTAATTTCAACATCGAGTCTTTCGGATCTTTCGGCTGGACGACAATTTCTGAATACCCGTAAAAGTCCTTCACATTGAACGTGGCCATTCCATTTTCATCTGTTTCAGAAGCATAGAGTTTGTAGTACGTATTGGGAATTGAAAGGAAAAGTTGAACGCTTCGTGCAGGTGAATTAGTTTTTGTATCAGTTGCTTTCACAGTAATTGTTTGCCCCACGTGCTCGAGCGGAAACTGTACTGCCGGCATTTTATTTAAAGCAGTTTCCCAGTCAAACCTTCTCCAGCCCTGCGTTAACATCAGGTAATCTGCCGCTCTTGCGGCGGAGGGATCGCCAGAAAAATAAAAGTCGGGATCTTCAACTTCTCCGCTTAATTCAGATGTCAGCCATAAGTAACTAACGATGTCTCCGGTGTTTTTTTGTAACGAATCGAATTGATAAACAGCCAATGATGAATTGTAATGATCTGCAATACCGGGTTCCAGTGTTAGCACAACATTCTTTCTGGTTCCATACTCCTGTTGGTCACTTTTAACTGCGCGGTTTTTAATATTTGGTTGTTTAAAGTAAAGTCGCTCAGCCACAGGTTGCCTGCTACCGTTGAAGATGGTAAACTGCGAAACGCCATCATTCAACGCAGTTTTCTCAACAAAAAAGCTTGCGATTCCATTTTGCAGAATGTTGCGACGGCTCTGCTGAATTTTTCCTTTTCCGTGAACAACAAGAAAAACTTCGGGGTAGTCGGTGGAGTTAGTCGCTACTGTCACTTTTAATTTGTTGCCATCGGCTTCTTCCAAATTCATCACGTAACCCTTGGCAAACGGTTCAGGCAATTGTTGTGAAATGAACATGCCTCCCGGCAATTGAAAAACCATTTTGTACTCGTCGCCACTTACGGGAGTAAATTCAAAGGTTCCCATTCCGAATTTGAAGGGACTGAAAATGCGCAGAGTGTCACTGCGTTTGTTTAGTAAAAACCCTTTTCCCTCCAAACCTTTGCCTTCATTATCTGTTACGTGAAAAGCTACTCTGGAAGGAAGTCCGTTTACCAGGTTTCCACCTTCGGGAAAAAGAGCCAAATGGAATTTAGAGGGCGGCTCGCTACTCGCCGCATTCACCGTTTTTAATGGGTTGACAATAGTGAGGTTTTTTTCAAAAAAAACATCAGCTCCACCATTCTTCATCCAATTTGTATATGCCCGAAAACTGTAATCGCTGGAATTGATCGTAATTGGCAGTTGAATAGAGCCGCTGCCCCCATTTTTATTTAGTGCTATTTTACTTCTGGAAACCGGCTGGTTATTGCGATCAATGATTTCGACATAGGCTACCTTGCTCGCCTCAGATGGGCGATTTGTCGCAGCTTCCACGGCATATATTTTTATCCAAACAATGTCGCCTGCTACATAAAACTCCTTATCTGTATGTGCAAAAAGTTTTTCCTGAAGTGACCCTTCTGTGTAGGATTGAAAAGCTTTTTGAACCTGCGAAATCACGTCACTCTGAGCCGCAGAACGAAGGGAAAAACAACAGAGGGAAATGCAAATAAAGACTAAGCCTATTAAAGTCTTGCTCATGTAATTACCAGTATGAAGGTCTCGTTAATGTGCCCCCTCTTGCTGTGCAATCCACGCAAGGGGCTTTGCTCAAAAAATAAAATAATATGACCGTACCAGCATCGTTATATTCAGCAGAGTATGGCAACCAGGGCCCGAGCCAGTTCCGCAGCGAGTCGGCATTATTTTTTACCTTTTCGGTAATGCAATCTTGTTTGAAAGTCCAGTTGGTTTCCTTTGCGGTAACAAAAAAACGTTTCTCAGAAAAGCTGGAGGCGGTTAAATAGCCGATCACACCTTCTGCAGGATTTGTGAGACATTTTATATTGCCCTTTAATTCAGAAGGCTGCGGATCGAAAATACTGCCGATTGACTCTGTATTTTTTTTCATCAATTGAAAGTATTCGAAAGCTTCCTTGGTAAGGGATTGTTGTCGCAGCAGCATACTATATCGCACGCTTAATTTTTCCGAACCGTAGGGTATTAAAATCAATGGCGCTTGTTTTACAACGTCTGAAGTCAATTGTGCTGTTGTACCTAAGTTAATTGTAGTGGATTTACCAAATTTCCAACACGTTGAGTGGTAGCGGTCAGCCGGGACAATAGTAGTTCCTGAAATCCAGGCAAATTCAGCTGAGAAGTTCGACCAGATTTCCCAGGTTTCATCGAAATCCCATTTGTAGTACCGTGTATTGTTTGTGGGATCGTGTGAGTTTGCATAAACCATCACACCTTCAAATTCTCTGCTCCAGCTTAAACTATCAATTGGAGGTGATTGTTTTGCTACTATGTATTCAGACAAATATTCCTTGTTGTCGGTTGTTCTTATTCTAAGACGGTACTCTTGTCCGGTAATTAAATTAAGATTTGGGTGCGAGTAGCTGCCGTTGCCGGTTTCATTAAGATTTGCGACTACTCCATTATTGTTTTCTACAGAAAGCTTCGCCTTTAGTTCCGGTTTCGCTGTTTGTTTCTGATTAACCGGAACACTTCTCGATAAATTGATTGTAGTAGGCCCGTTTACGTTGAGTACGCCTTCCACAACCAGCAGCGATTTATCTGCTGTATTTAGTTCCAGATCAAACTGCTCTTTGCAACTGCAAAAGACAACCAGCAAGATCGATATTAAATATCTGTTCATTAAAACCTGATATTAAAATTGATAAATGGAATAGCACTTCCGAAAATTGAGAGCTTATAGCCCTTCACCAACCCATTTTCGGAAACATAATAAATGGAGTATGGATTTTTTCTTCCGGTGAGATTATATACGCCAATCGTCCACGAGTTGTGCGTTTTTTGATTCACTTTATGATTACCATCAATATTCATTGAAAAATCCGTGCGGAAATAATCGGGTATCCTGTACGCATTTCTGTCGGAATATAAAACACGTTGCGATCCCGCATAATTGAATCTTCCAATGGGCAATGTTATTGGCCGACCGCTGTTGTAAGTAATATTCATCGACAAACTGAAACGGTGGTTGACTTTAAAATTTCCAACAGCCGTAACGTCGTGGGGTTTGTCGTAGTTAGCAGGATACCAATTACCGCCATTCACAGGCGCGGAAATGGTTGAATCGTCCATCTGCAGCAAAATGCGGGAATAGGTGTAACTAACCCATCCGTTTAGCTTTCCTGCAGTTTTTTTGATCATCACTTCAGTTCCATATGCCTTGCCTCTTGTGTTCACTACATCGGTCTCCACATGGTGGTTCAGCACCAGCTTGGCGCCGGGTTTGTAATCGAGATAGTCCTTTATTTTTTTATAATAAACTTCGGCTGACGTTTCAATCGTGTTTGATTTGAAATTTTTGTACAGTCCAAAAGAGACTTGATTACCTTGTTGTGGACGTATGTTAGGATCACTTAATTTCCAAA
The DNA here is from genome assembly GCA_023436425.1 of Bacteroidota bacterium. GTDB lineage: Bacteria > Bacteroidota > Bacteroidia > Chitinophagales > Chitinophagaceae > Flavisolibacter. The sequence continues at coordinate 3,751 of JAEZJD010000288.1, forward strand.
TGTCAGTAGGTGCTATCGCCGTTGTATTAGATAACATATGAATATACTGACGCAAGGAATTGAATCCTGCCTTGATTGAAAAACTTTCTGTTATCGAATACCTCGCAGATGCTCTGATTTCCGGACCCTGGTAGGTGTTGATTATGTTTCCGGCGCCAAAGGATTTTGTGTCGATTACATTCGTTTCTTGCTTGGGCAATCCTGTTGCGTAATAGTTAACACTGTTGGGGCCGAGATAATTGTACAAGGAGTAACGAACCCCGGCGCTCAGTGTAAAGTTGGCCGAGGGACTAAACTTCTCGGAAAAATACGCGGCACTTTCCATCGCACGTTCCTGCGAAACGACATCAGATTTCACCAACGATTCAGCACCACGCGGCTGATACGATCCCGGATCAAGTGTATAACGAATGGTACCAACGCCAAAGTCAAGCGTGTGTTCGTTGTTAATAATGTACGAAAAGTCCGATTTTAAGTTCATCTGCTTCACGGCAAACGAAAGTGTAAAGGCATTCGTTTTATTCTTATCGCTTAGCACTTCGTATTTGTACTGATCTACGCCTGCAGCAAAATAGGCAAGTAACTTACTACTGAAATTATGCTTCCAATTTATGCCTGCATTTCTGTTGCTGTATCCGTAGCTGGAGTCACTGGCAAGATTAAAACGATCGTTGCTGAAATAGCCGGTAACATAAATGTTGTTTTTCGCGTTGATCTTGTGACTTATTGAGGCATTTCCGTCATTGAAAGAAGCTTTTGACCGGTCGTACGGAGCCGGCAATAACTTCAACAACCAGTTGGCATACGTAGTTCTGCCACCTGCAATGAAAGATGTTTTGTCCTGCACTATCGGACCTTCAATGTTGAAACGGCTTGTCACCAATCCCAAACCTGCGGAGCCCGTGAATGTTTTTTTATTTCCTTCTCGCAATCCAATGTCGAGAACTGACGATAAACGACCGCCAAACTTTGCCGGAATGCTGCTCTTGTACAGTTCTATATCTTTAACCAGTTCGGGATTGAAGGCGGAAAACATTCCAAAGAAATGCGACGGATTGTAAATAGTTGTTCCGTTTAACAGCACAAGATTTTGATCGGCAGAACCGCCACGAACGTTAAAGCCTGTGCTGGCTTCGCCTACAGTTTTTACGCCGGGAAGTGTAAGCACTACACGCAGTACATCCGCTTCGCCAAATACAGTGGGCACTCTTTTGATGGCGTCGATGTTCAAACGTTCTACACCTAACTGAACCCGGTTTACATTAGCTACTCTTTGCGCAGAAACGACAACTTCTTTTAATACGGTGACCTGTTCTTTCAACTCAATATCGAGATTGCCGTCGCCGTATACATTCACCTGATATTTTGAATCCTTCATGCCGATGGCCTGAACACTAAGAGAATAATGCCCAGCAGGAACAGTCATCCTGTAATAGCCAAATTGATCGGTCAACACACCCGTGTTTAGCTTATCTACAAAGACGGAGGCATTTATTACCGGCTCACCCGACCGTTCATTTTTTACATATCCGGTCACGAGTGCATTGCCTTTGTAAGTATTGGTCTTTACTCCAAGCTCGTAGGTTTTCACTTCGGAAGTCACCTTCCTTGTCGGTTTATCGGATGGAAGTATCAAATTATTCTGTGCCACCCGCGCAACAGTGTCTTTTTGTTGAAAAAAATCCTGCGGCAGCGAGGTAATGATTTGAACCTTTTTTGTAACAAAAACCCGGTTTTGATTATCGATGGCGAAATGAATATCTGTGCCTTGAAATGCTTTTTCTAAAACAGCTTCAACAGGTTCTTCCGCAGCGGTTACACTCACCACCACGCTGTCGACTTGCTGCTCATCGTAAAAAAAGGTGAGGGGAGTTTTTTGTTCAAGCTGTTGGAAAAAATCTTTTGCTGAAACGTTGTTGAATGCACCTGACACCTTTACAACAGTTTGGGCGAAAGCGGTAGCTCCAATCAACAAGACTGATATGAAAAAAGTTATTTTACGTAGCATGTCAGTGGCTGGCTTGTTTATTAAAATAGTCGATTATGCTAACCAGGGCACCTTCCGGATTTTTCTTAAATTTAATTTCCTTCGCTTTCAACAAACTTTTAATCTCGCTTCTGTGACTCTTCCACAGTTCAAGCACATCTGACTCTTTTCTTATGCGGTGGTAAGCTCCATCCTTCGCTATATAAAAAGCTATTTGGTCCACGAATTTTCTATCAACCTGCGTATTGGAAACGGTTTCTTCTATCTTCTTTGATCTTTTAATTAATAACGATAACGCCTCGCCACCGATTACCTGGTAAATGCCAGTCGCCGGCGCTTGAGGTTCATTGCCACTATTCAGGTAAATAAAATGAGCATCCCCCATTGAAAAACGCTGCAGACGCGGAGAAAACAGAGTGACACCTTGAAAGCCGTTATAATGTCTCACGATCAACTCGTCTCTTACCAAGTCGTACTTCAGGTATACGTCGGGATAAAAAACACCGCGGTAGATCATTGATCCTTTCTGCCATTGATTTGTCTTGTAGTAAGCTATTCCCTGAATGGTGTGCAAATACCCAATATGCTCTCTGCCATTATAAATATCATCAGAGGTCTTAAGTTCCAAGCCGGCAATCACCTTAGCCAAAGCAGGCTGCAATGTGGCTGGATCATCCTGTGAAAATGAGGATGCCGCTGAGAAAGTACAAACAAATGCCACGAACAGTGTTCTCATAAGCAATGACACAGCGTTTTGAAGATGACTTGCAATATAAAACCTTTGTGAATAGTGGTTTTAATTTTTTAGACAAGTGGGGACAAAACGTCCATCAGAGCTCATAAAGGCACAATTTTCCCGGATCGGAACTCTTTAGAATTTGCAGGCTGGCGGCGGTAGCGGGCAATCCGGGATGTGATAGAAATTGTTTTAAATGCTTATAAAAGTGGCTGTAATCGTAATATCCGAAGTTGGAAAATTTAAAAGCCGCAGGATTCTGGGTTATTAATTCTACTGCCTTTCGAATGCGCAAGATTTGGAGTGCGTCTTTACCCGCGAGGCTGGTAGTTGCTTCAAAATACCGGTGCATGGTTCTTGAACTCACGCTATATCGGTTCGACAGCTCCTGCAAGGAAACATCAAAGCTGTTTGACTCGGAGCAGTCGCTTAATATTTCCGACACTACGCTGATCTGTTTTATAGAACCATGGTATTTTTTGATGATAGCCTCGTAGTATTCGGAAATAATTTGCATCCTTTGGTTGAAACTGGCGGCCGCTTTCATTTTCTCCACCACCGTTCTGTCAATGAGGTAAGCAAGTGAAAACATGTATTCCCTGTACTCAGAAAAATTTATTTTCTTTTCAAAAAGAACCGGCGATATTTTAAACTTTATTCCGAATATTTTATTTCCCGTCGAGTGGTGGCAATTCATGTGCTTGTGCCGTGGCAAAAAAGCATCTGAACGAATTTCAAATCGGTCTTTTTCCAACTGCATTACGAATGGCGTGCCCAGGTTTATAAGGTATGTGTAGCCAATGTTGGGAAACAGCGCATCCGAAAAACCTTGCGGATATTGTTTGTACAGCTCATCGAAATCCGTTTCCCAAAAGAAGTCAATGAACGCCGACAGCGGCTTCTGAGCCTTTTTTCGATGATATCTGAACTCGAAATGATGCTTATGAACAAACTCGATGTGCTGCACTGAGTAAATGTATATCACCCGCTGCTTTTTATGCTGCCGCTCATAAAAATTTCAGAACAGTAACTTCGCACCTTTAAAATTCGACGTGACCATCAACACCAATCAAAAGATCATTATCATTACCGCACCTTCGGGAGCCGGCAAAACCAGTATTACCCGGCACCTGTTAAGAACGTTTTCAGATAAGCTGACATTTTCAATTTCAGCAGCCACCAGGGAGTGCAGAGGCAACGAGCAAAATGGCGTTGACTACTACTTTATGACCGCTGATGATTTCACTAACAAGATTCAGCACGATGAATTTGTGGAGTGGGAAATGGTGTATGAAGGAAAGTATTACGGCACTTTGAAAAGTGAACTGCACAGGATCTGGAGCAACAACAAAATTCCGGTGTTAGATGTGGATGTAAAAGGAGCTATTCATGTGCAGCAGCAATTTCCGGAAAGCACCCTTTCCATTTTCATCGAACCGCCAAGTGTGGACGAGTTAAAGCGTCGGCTGATGAGCCGAGGCACAGAAAACGAAGCATCGCTTAATGCACGGGTTAGCAAAGCTGCTTACGAACTTTCTTTTGCGCAATCTTTTGATTATATTATCCTCAACAACGATCTGAAAAATGCGTGTTCAGAAGCTGAAGCAATAGTGTCAGCTTTTATTCAATAGCACACCATTTTTTATCTTTATAACATGATTGGTGTTTCTGTTGTTGCGTGGTTCGTTGTCACCTTTCTCATGATGGCGTTTTTTGCAGGTGTCGAAATGGCGTTTTATAGTGCAAACCGATTGGGAATAGAGTTGAAAAAAAAGCAAGGTAAACCAGGCGCTATTCTTCTTTCGAAATTCGCGGAAAATCCTCAGCTTTTTCTTGGAACCACTCTAATAGGTTTTACACTTTTTCTCGTCAGCTTTGCTTTACTGTTCAGCGCCGTCACGGAACCATTGTGGAATGCTTTGCGGGTAAATCATTATGCCGTAAGATTGATTTTAGATATCGTTCTCGCCACCTTTGTTGTTTTGATTTTTGCTGAATTTATTCCCAGAGCCATTTTTCGGGCTCACAGTAATCTTCTGCTTTCACGGCTGGTTTGGCTGATCAATGCATTTTATGTGTTGCTGCAGCCGATTGCAAAACTGTTTCTAAAGATCTCAACGTGGATGTTGAAATATGTTTTCAATGTGAAGCTGAGAAAAAGCACTGACTCAATTGCAGACACATCGTTAGACCCGCTTTTTCAACAAACCACCGATGGAGACGCAGAAACCAAGAAGCTTGATACAGAACTATTTGATAACGCCCTGAACCTGCATCACACGAAAGTGCGCCAATGCCTGGTCCCACGAAAAGAAGTTGTAGGGCTTGATATAAAATGCACCGTTCAGGAGGCATTGGACAAGTTTATTGATACCAAATTGAGCAAGCTGGTGGTATATGAAAATAACATCGACAGCATCGTCGGTTATGTGCATCAGTTAGATATGTTCAAAAAACCCGCAGAGCTCAATGCTATTTTGCTGCCAATACCTGCTGTGCCGGAGACAATGAGCGCCACAGACCTTATCAATAAGTTTACTAAAGAAAGAAAAAGCATTGCCTGGGTTGTGGATGAATTTGGAGGCACTGCAGGAATAGTGACGCTGGAAGATGTGCTAGAGGAAATTTTCGGTGAGATTCACGACGAATACGATAGCCAGGAATTTGTGGAACGACAGCTTTCCGAAGACGAATACATTTTCTCAGGTAGGCTTGAACTTGATTACCTGTGCGAAAAATACACGCTGCAATTTCCTGACAACGATGCCGAAACCCTTTCCGGTTATATTATCAGTAGTCACGGAACCATTCCCGATCAAAAGGAAAGGATAATTATTGGCGACTTTGAATTCGACATCTTAAATGTAAGCGATACCCGCATCGAAACAGTGAAAATGAAAGTCCTGAAGTAAACTATTGTGGCGCTCACTTGTTCGCCCGTTAACTTGCACGCTGCTTAACATGTAAGTCTTCCTCATCTATCTTTGTCCATTCACTAATGGCTTTAAACCTATTCAAACGAGGCGGGGATTCCGACAAATCAGAGATGTCTTTCGTGGATCATCTCGAAGTGCTTCGCGGACACTTATTCAGAAGCGTACTAGCCATTGCTGCAGGAGCCATTGTCGTTGGCATCTTTAATAAATTTTTTATCCGCAAGGTTTTGCTCGGTCCTACGCACGCAGATTTTCCCACCTATGGCATTATTTGCAGAATAGGCAAATTTTTAAACTTACAAAAAGCTCTCTGCATGGAAGGGCTCGGAATCAAGATGCAGAGCACTTCAGTTGCCGGACAATTCAGCACATGGTTTTCAATTGTTCTTATCGGCGGCATGATCATCGCCTTTCCTTACATATTCTGGGAATTTTGGCGCTTTGTGCGACCGGCGCTTACTAAAAAAGAAAGAGAAAAAACGACAGGCGTTATTTTCTGGGTATCGTTTCTTTTCTTCCTTGGTGTGTTTTTCGGCTACTTCGTCATTGCACCGTACACACTCAATTTCTTTGGCAATTTTCAGTTGGATGAAAACATTGAAAATCGGTGGACAATCAGCAGTTATTTCGACACCCTAACTCCGTTAATTCTCGGCACCGGATTAGCGTTCCAATTACCTCTGGTAATGCTCATTCTGGCAAACGTCGGCGTCGTCACTGCTACTTTCTTACGGAAAAGACGTCGGTATGCAATAGTCATCATCTTGATTGTAGCCGCAGTCATCACGCCTGGACCAGACGTAATCAGTCAGCTCACCGTTGCCATTCCACTGCTTTTGCTGTACGAAATCTCTATCATTTTGGCCGGCAGGGTAGAAAAACGAAAACTAGAAGAAGAAAAGGAATGGAGCTAGATTAAAGGCGCCCTTAACGTGTGCAGCTCGATTCCTGTTAACTTTAATTAACTTCATCGCGAAACCGTTCTCTTTAAATTTGTTCAAATCACTAGCTATGGATCTTGCATTTGACTTAAGCAAACCGGTGGCTGTTGGTGCTGACCATGCGGGCTATGAATATAAATCTGCAATAATTGAGCTTTTGCAGAAAAAAGGATTCACCGTTCAGGACTTCGGCACAAAAAGCAAAGACTCCGTAGATTATCCCGATTTTGCCCATCCGGTGGCAACTGCGGTGGCAAACAAAAACGCAGGCTGTGGCATTTTGATTTGTGGCAGTGCCAATGGAGTTGCGATCACAGCAAATAAACATCAACACATAAGGGCTGCCGTTTGTTGGACCACGGAAATTGCTGCCCTGGCTCGCCGACATAATAATGCAAACGTTATTTGTCTTCCTGCACGATTTGTCCCGCTTGGCGAGGCTGAAGAAATGGTCAATGTTTTTCTAAATACCAATTTCGAAGGTGGCAGGCATGAAAGAAGAGTAGAAAAAATCGCTTGTAATTAAATCCTGAAACATAAAGTAAAATGAAGAAATTTTTGATTATTGTGCTGGCATTCAGCACTGTTCATGGTTTTGCACAAAAGCTGGCAAATCCAGAACCTTTCGGTAAGACAATTACCGCTGCTGATTTGAAAAAACATTTGTTTATCGTAGCGAGCAAAGAAATGGAAGGCAGGGAAACTGCTACAGAAGGGCAGAGAAAAGCTGCAGCTTACATAGAAAACGAATTCAAAAAAATTGGATTACAGCCCGGCAACAACGGATCGTACCAACAGCCCTATGGCGTCTATCAGGACTCGTTAGTAAATGCGGTTCTTGAAGTAAACGGAAAAAAGTACGAACTCGATAAAGACTTCAATGTTTCAATTAATAATTATCCTGCAATGCTTGCTTTCAGCGAGGTTGTATACATCGGTGCAAACGTTCCTGCGGACACCATCAGGAAAATAAACCTGGCGGGAAAAATTATAATGCTGCAGGAATCTGCCCCTCAACCGGGAGGTGGCCGGTTTCAAATGTCGCCGCGAATGGAAGCCTTACGAGCTGCTAATCCGGCCGCGATTCTGACAGTGAGCAGCAATTACCCACGCCGTACACCTGCGTTGCGAAAAGGAAATCAAATGTTGAATTTCTTCAAAAGATCTATTGGGGCGCAGCAATTCACTATTTCAGAAAACGTGGCGAAAGAAATTTTTGGTAACGACGATCCGTCTAAACTCACTACTCCGAAAACATACCAGGCAAATGTATTAACCGACATACAAAAAGCAACAAAGCAACTTACAAGCAGCAACGTAATTGGAGTGTTGCCGGGTACGGACAAAAAAGACGAATACCTGTTTATTACGGCGCATTATGATCATCTTGGAAAAAGAGGAGACACGGTAGTTTACTACGGCGCTGATGATGACGGATCGGGCACTGTAAGCGTTATCGAAATAGCAGAGGCTTTCGCGAAAGCAAAAGCTGCAGGTAATGGACCAAGACGAACCGTAGTGTTCATGACCGTAAGCGGTGAAGAAAAAGGGCTTTGGGGTTCGGATCATTATGGAAACAATCCCATTTTTCCATTAGACAAAACAACGGCTGATCTCAACATTGATATGATTGGCAGAAGCGATGCCACACGTAAACCTGACACACTGAACTATGTGTACGTGGTAGGCGATGATAAATTAAGTTCCGATTTGAAGACAATTAGCGAAGCACAAAACAACAAGTACACCAAGCTTCAGTTAGACTATAAATTCAATGATGCAAAAGATCCCAATAGAATTTACTACAGGAGTGATCACTACAACTTTGCAAAGCATGGTGTTCCGATTATTTTTTATTACGATGGCATGCTCGGCGCTGACTACCACAAACCCACCGACACTCCGGACAAAATAAATTATGAGCTGATGGCAAAAAGAGCACAACTGGTGTTTTACACTGCGTGGGAAATGGCCAACCGCAGCGACATGCTAAAAAGAGACATTCCTTTGGACCAATCTATTTTTACCCGATAAAAAGAACCAAACTTTTGCAACCGCTGTTTTTCAATATTGAAGCAGCGGTTTTTCTTTGCGGTTTGTCTAACACAGAGAACAACTGCTCATTACTGGCATAGTGTTATAGAAATGTTGATCCCTACTCTCAACCCCATCGTGAGGCAAGCAAGGTGGGGTTTTTTTTATGGTTGGTTCCGAAAATTGTTAGAACAGAAAGCGGTAAAGCTCGTCTACTCTGCCCATAGGCAAAATTTCGATTCCTCTTTTTTGGGGCGGCAGGTTGTATTTGGAAATAACAATTTTTTCAAACCCCAGCTTTTCTGCTTCGGCAATTCGCTGCTCCACTTTGTGAACGGCCCTTATTTCGCCACTAAGGCCTACTTCACCTGCAAAACAAAGATTGTGTGGTATGGGAACGTCTTCATACGAGGAAAGAAGCGCAGACAAAACGGCAAGGTCAGTGGAAGGATCTTCTACTTTTAACCCGCCGGCAATGTTTAGAAACACATCTTTGACGCCGAAGTGAAATCCGCCGCGTTTTTCCAGTACTGCAAGCAGTAGCTGAAGCCGCCTCAAATCAAAACCGGTTACTGCCCGCTGCGGTGTGCCATAAACTGATTGCGTTACAAGCGCCTGCACTTCTATTAAAAGCGGGCGCTGACCTTCCAATGTAGCCGCGATGGCTATGCCACCTAATGCATCTTCTTTTTGAGTAATTAATATTTCACTCGGATTGGTCACAGCTCTCATTCCCGCATCAGTCATTTGATAAATTCCAAGCTCAGATGTGCTACCAAACCGGTTTTTAAGTGTACGCAAAATGCGGTAAACATAGTGGCGATCACCTTCAAACTGCAGCACGGTATCGACCATGTGTTCCAAAACTTTTGGTCCCGCAATGGAGCCATCCTTTGTGATGTGACCAATCAGAAACACCGGAGTATTTGTTTCCTTGGCAAACTGTTGGAATTCGGCTGCGCATTCTCTAATCTGCGAAACACTGCCGGGCGAAGAATCTATGAATGAAGATTCTAGTGTTTGAACCGAATCTACTATTACCAGATCCGGTTTTAATTTTTTTATTTCCTGAAAAATAGATTGGGTTGATGTTTCCGTAAGAATATAGAAATTGTCGCTGGTGATCCCGAGACGCTCAGCTCTCATTTTTATCTGCTGCTCACTTTCTTCACCACTGATGTAAAGCGTGAGTATGTTGGGCAGATGCAAAGCCATTTGCAAAAACAAAGTTGACTTACCAATGCCGGGTTCCCCGGCAACAAGCACAATGCTGCCGGGAACAATGCCACCCCCAAGCACACGATTCAGTTCAGTATCTAACGTGTCAATTCGGGTGACTTGCTTTACCTGCACATCACTAAGCTGTCTTATTTTTTTTCCATTACTGTTTTCGTTATACGACTGCCAGTCGTTAGAGGAAGATTTTGTTTCTTTCTGTACTACCTCTTCCACGAACGTGTTCCATTGTTGACATGAAGGACACTTGCCCAACCACTTCGCACTTTCGTAACCACAATTTTGGCAGAAATAAGCAGTTTTTATTTTCGACATTGGTTTAAAAGTAGGTTGAACTTTCAAATAAAATGATGAAGAAAGTTTGATGGGAAAAGCGGAGAGACAGATTGAAAATTACAGTAAAAAGGGCTGATCTGACGACCAACCCTCTTACTTACTAACCCATTAAATTCTGCCACTAAATTACAAATATGCGGCAGATAACAAAATTATTTTTTGGAGCTGTGAATAACTTTTTAGGAGGATTTACATTTCAATCTGGTCTGAAAATTGTCATCTAAAATGCTCATTTTCATCCTCTTACAACCTCTGGCCGATATCCCGACTTTGTTTCGTTCTGCTAATCTGTCAGCACGAATTAGAGGAGATTTGTGCTTTTATGACAAAGCTACCTTTTATCTGATTTAACGTTGATTCTAAACCGTTTGGTTATAGTTTTGATGAGTTTAAATAAAAAACATGACGTCATCGATTTTCTTCGTTTCTATAATTTTTATTGGCATCAGCATGATCGTCTCCATGATCATGAAGAGCCGTTTCGCTGCATTTAGTAAAATCCCGCTGTCGTCAAGACTGACCGGAAAAGAAGTAGCCGAAAAAATGCTCCAGGAGAATGGAATTCACGACGTGAAAGTCGTTTCCGTGGAAGGATTTCTAACTGACCACTACAATCCGACTACCAAAACTGTGAACCTCAGCCCCGACGTTTACAATAATTACAGCGTGGCTGCCGCAGCTGTGGCTGCTCACGAGTGCGGGCACGCAGTGCAGCATGCAACTGCCTATCAATGGCTCACTTTACGCAGCAAGATGGTTCCGGCGGTTCAGTTTAGTTCCACAATGGTCAACTGGATTTTGCTCATTGGTGTGTTCATGGCATATTCCGGCAATCCAACGCTGCTGTTGGTAGGAATCGTTCTCTTTGCACTCACCGTTATTTTTACTCTGGTTACTTTACCGGTGGAATTCGATGCAAGCCGCAGAGCTTTGCAATGGCTCAATCACACAAATGTGACTAACGATCGGGAATATCCAAAGGCAAAAACGGCATTGAACTGGGCTGCGATGACGTATGTGGTTGCTGCTCTTGCAGCTGTCGTTACCTTGCTTCAGTATATTATGATCTACGCCGGAAGCAGGGATAGAAACTAAGTAGAAGAGATATTTAATTATTTAAACTCGTGCTGCATGCACGGGTTTTTTTGTGGGCGGTCAGTTACATCTTAATCTCGTCTCCGTTCTGATCGAAGAATTTGAACTCTGTCAGGTGATAAGCTGTATCTGCTTTGGCAGTAATTTTTTCTTTAAACTTCCTCTTCCACTTTGCGAGTTTACTCCACAACCAGCCTTTGGTGAGGTAAGCATAAAGAATCGGATGAACGACGAGCGTGAGGTTTTTATGCTTATGTGTAATGAGGTAATTCAGGTTTTTTTCAATTTCATCTTCCAGAATAAGTGTAGATGAAATTTTGCCGGTGCCGTTGCAGGTGGGGCAAACTTCCTGCGTATTGATGTTCATTTCCGGCTTCATGCGTTGACGCGTGATCTGCATAAGACCAAACTTGGAAATGGGCAACACAGCATGCTTCGCCCTGTCGGCTCGCATAAATTCGTCCATTGCTTCCAGCAGTTTTTTCTTGTTGTCCGGAAGCTTCATATCAATAAAGTCGACGACTATAATCCCACCGATATCGCGTAGTCGCAGCTGTCTTGCAATTTCTTCTGCGGCTTCAAGATTTGTTTCCAGCGCATTTTGCTCCTGATTATTACTAACGCTTTTGTAACCGCTATTTACATCAATTACGTGCAGGGCTTCTGTATGCTCAATAATTACATAGGCGCCGCTATTCAGATTAACAGTTTTGCCGAAAGATGCTTTTACCTGTTTTGTAATGCCATATTGATCAAAAATGGGCGATCCGTTTGCGTGAAAAGTAACGATATCGGATTTTTCCGGCGCCACTCGCTGAATGTAACTTTTTGATTCGGTGTAGATATTCTTATCATTAGTCACGATGCGGTTAAAATCTTCGTTGAGCAGGTCACGCAGGATGCTTGTGGTTTTTGTTTGTTCACTTAAGATTTTTGCAGGCGGCACGGCTCCTCTCAGGTTCTCCTGAATGGACTTCCACATCTGACTTAATTCGGAAAGGTCTTCATGCAGTTCCGCTGTGTTTTTGCCTTCGGCTGCCGTGCGAACAATTACGCCGAAATTTTTTGGTTTTATTGATTCGACAATTCTTTGTAGCCTTTTTCTTTCCTCCGAGGAATGAATTTTCCTTGAAACAGCCACGATGTCGTTAAAAGGTGTCAGCACCACGAACCTGCCCGCCAAAGAAATTTCGCAGCTGAGCCTCGGACCTTTCGCTGCAATAGGCTCTTTTAAAATTTGGACGAGGATGTTTGGCTTGCCGCTCAGTACTTCGTTAATCTTTCCGGTCTTTACTATTTCCGGTTCGATCTGAAACTCAGAGAAGTTTAAGCCGCCGGGAGCTTTATCGTTCATTGCTGCTTGTGTAAACTTCAGCAACGATTTGGCGTAAGGACTTAAATCAGTATAGTGCAGAAAGGCATCCTTTTCAAAACCGACATCCACAAAAGCTGCGTTGAGGCCGGGAATCAGCTTTTTTACCTTACCCAAATAAAGATCACCTACCGCAAAACGAGCATCAGTCTTCTCGTTATGCAGTTCAACCAATTTCTTATCTTCCAAAAGCGCAATTTCCACACCGTTCGGCGTAGAATTAATGATCAATTCCTTGTTCACATTTCTTAAGCTTTATATGCTTACGATAATCGCTAATACCGGCTGCGGGTGTTTTGAAAAAGAGGGCAAATTGATGGGAAAGCAAACGGTAATGTACGATCTCAAAATTAGAGTAGCGGGAGAAAGCTCCCGCCCCTAATATTATTTCTTTTTCTTGTGACGATTTTTTCTCAGTCTTTTTTTACGCTTGTGCGTCGCAATTTTGTGACGCTTTCTCTTTTTACCACAAGGCATAATTCGTTATTTATTTTTTAGTTCGTTAATACGGTGTTCCACTTCTTGTTTGTAAACCTGATTGGGCACCAGCGGAATACTTTTCTTATACCATTCAATCGCTTCGTCTCTCCTGCCCATACGTTCGTAAGTATCAGCCAACAACAATACTGGCTCGGCATTGGTGGGTTCCAGTTTGTGAACAGTTTGAAACCTTTCAATCGCTTTATCCAACTGCCCTGATATTAGGCTTGCCTTTCCTAAAGTAAGGAGAGCAAATATGTTGGCAGAATCTTTAGCCAGCACTTCCCTAATCTTTCCAAGTCCTTCCATGGGCATAGCGCTTGCGCCGTAAATCATGGCGGCGCCCAAGCCTACTTTTGAAGAATCATTTTCCGGGTTAACACTCAAAGATCTTTCGAATAAATCCTTTGCCTGCGAAGCTTCCCACTGTTTCACCTGTGGGTTGTCTTCATACATGAGATTATTCAAAAATAAATGGGCTGCAAATGTGAGGGATTTTTCTGAATTTTCCAA